>NZ_JADRHM010000090.1 GCF_018205345.1 Fusobacterium sp. DD2 | reverse complement strand
TTTAAAACTAGCAGTATCTAAATCTATATCTTCATTTTTTAAATTCAGAAGCTCATTTATTCTTAAACCTGTATAAATCAAAAGTAAGATACCAGTTACTGTATTATGAATTTTGTAATGCACATCTTTTTCCTCATATACACACCATAGTTTTCTAATTTCCCAATCTTGGAATATTTTTCTTTGTATCACTTTCTTATTTTTACCTAACTCAATAAATTGCACTTTATTGCTTTCTATTAAGTCATTAATCAAGGCATGGTTAAATATCATATTCAATCCACTTTTTAAAGCTGATTTATAAGCAAATGATTTTCCTTTGAATGTAGTGTCAAATAGATTTTGTAATTGTAATAATGTGATATCAATTATTCTGTAATCATATAATTCTTTAAGTTGATTTAGCCTTGACTCCCAAAGGCTTTTACTTTTTTCAGTATAAGACTCTTTCTTTGTGTTCCACCACATATTCATAAGTTCTTTAAATGTAATGTCATTAAATAACATAGGTTTGGCATTATATTTTAGTAGTGCTTCTTGCCCTTCTCTTTTGGTAGCATAAGTACCAATTGTTTTCCTAAGTTGCTTCCCTTCTTTATCATAACCAACAGTAATACGAGCAATCCATGGTTTACGTCTTTTGCCTGATAGTTTATAAACACTTCCCGCTCCATTTTCATTTTTCATAATTCCTCCTTTTAAAAAGAGGACTATTTCACTTTAAATAATAGCCCTCTTCTTACATTTAATCAACAAAATTATAAACCTTATTGAAATATGCCTTGCTAATTCTCCCTTGAAATAGGCATTTTTTGTTTATTCCATGTTGCTTAGCAAGTTCCTGGTTTAAATATTTAATTTTGTTATAAGCTGTTGATAAACTACAATTAAATATTTCAGCTACTTCTTTTGCCGTGTAGACTTCTATTTTATCCATTTAACCACCCTTTTATCATTTGTAATATATATGCTATAAAATTAAGTTCCATATATTCATAGTTCTTATATCTTTTCATTTTCATATGATCACTCCTACATTATCACTATTTCTTTTTCAAAGAAGTTGGAATAGTAGTTATAGGCCTTTATTAAATCATCAAATACAGGCTCTATTCCCATTTGCTGTACTGTTTTTTCGTATTTCTCCTGGATAACTATAAGGAATAAATCAATCATGTAGAAGTCATTAATAAAGTCTTCATATGGTAAATGCCTTTGAGCTTCATTTGAAAATGTTTGATAAGTCCCAGTTTTTTTATTCCTTCCTTTTAAAATGAAGTTATAATCTTTGACCTCATCAATAAATTTATCTCTATAAGTATATGTCACTGGTGTATTCTCATATTCTTTTTGAAGTTTATTAATAGCATTTTTAAAGGTATACATTGAATTTTTAAAGTTATCATTTAAATACCCATCATTTTCATTCAGTTCTTTATCCCAACCATCTACATGGTTGTTTATATAAACAGATAAACATCTTATTCCTGTAATAACTAACTGTTCTTTTTTACTTAACATAAATCCTCCTTTTTAAAAAAGTTCAGTTTTATTAGCTTTATTCATAAATAATTCTAAAAATATTTCTTGTAAAACATTTACTACTATACTATTTCCTGCCTGCTTATACATGATTGAAGATTGGAACTTGTCTTTAACTTTATGAACTTTTGCAGCTGCATAATAATCTTTATCATCAAAACCCATTAACCTCCAGCACTCAAGTTCAGTTAAGTACCGGTATTTATTATCTGCTAATTTAAATACTCCAGAATTAGGACTTCTTACCTGTTTTGTAGTTATACAAGTGCAATAATCTTTTATTATCACAGTAGTGTGATTTTTTGCATTTATTTTTTTAAGCATACTTGGTTGAGTAACTAAGTGTTTTTCTTTGTAGTCACTCATAAATTCTTTTATAGGTTTTAATTCCTTAGTTTTTAAATTGTTAAAACTGAATTCTTTAGATAGTGTGGATACAACATATATCCTATTTCTTGATTGAGGTATTCCAAAATCCAGGCTATTTAAGACTCTGTATTTATTTTTATATCCTAATTGTTCAAGTTTTAATAAATATTTAATAAAAGCATTTCTCATCTTAGGACTTAAAACATTTTTTACATTTTCCCATATTATTACTTCAGGTTTATTATTCCCCATTTGTTCTATTATTTCCAAGGTTTTAAACATTAAGGAACTTCTTGTTCCGCTTCCTTGTTCTCCACCCAATTGTTTTCCTGCTATGCTGAAATCTTGGCAAGGGCTACCGTGAACTAATAAATCTATTTTTATATCTTTAGGGATATAACTATTTATATCACATGGTTTATAATGTTCATCAAAGATAGCATTGTAGCTTTTTACTGCGTTGCTATCTATTTCCACATAATCAACGCTTTTAAATGGTATTCCTAAATTTTGGAGTGCCTTTCTTGGTGCACCAATCCCACCAAATAATTCAACAAACTTTATCAATTAATATTCCTCCTTAAAAGCCTTAAAATGATTTGGATAAATCTTTTTTAACTCCCTTACTAAATTTTCAGATAACCAAACACCATTGACATGGTATTTATTCTCAAAGTCCTTAATCCCAATTGTATGAAATTCTGTATGATGCTTTCTACATAATGGGATAAATCTAGTTTTTAATCCATCATCATGAGCATACCCACCAATACTTGCCACACTGTCCCAGTGATGCAAGTCAACATCATATGACCCACAAATTGGGCACCTTTTATTTAGTAAGCAAGCTAAAATATATCTTCTTATATCAGGGACTATATCTTTTGTTGATTTGTATTTTCTTTTATCCCCTTTACCTTCTGTTACTATCAAATTAAATCCATTATTTATTGAATGTTCAATGATGAATTGTATAAATTCTGTTGCTACTTGAAGAGAGCAGGCATCTTTTTTAAAAGGGGATATTGAAAAATACTCAATCTCTCTTTGGTTGCAAAATTCATTTTCAAGCACCTCTCTCATTTCCTCTCTTGTATATCCTGTCAAGTCGCCATATTCACCACATAGCACCCAAATTAATTTGGATTGGTCTAAGTTTAATCTATCGGTTTTTACAACCTTTATTTCACTCTTTTTTATTTTATTGATAACTTCTTTTATATCATCTAGTGTTTTATTAGAAGGAACATACAATTCAAGCTGTCCTTCATTTTCAATCAATTCAATATTCATATGTTCCTCCTATTAACTTAAAGTCTATTTAATTCTTTCTTCCTTAGCACATCCATAACTGTCTAAACATATATTTTCTTTTTTGTCGTATACATCCATATAAAATTCGCCTCTATCTCCATTAAGAGTGAATTCATAATAAAAAGCTCTCTTTTCATTGTTATTGGCACTTAATAAAGCCTTACCATTTTGAAGAGTTTTACAACTCCATACAATGTAAACATCACGTCTTCTTATTGTGTTTCCATTATTGCGTTCATATTCGTATACCTTTTCTTTTGCTAACTCTAAAAAGTCTTCGTAATTCATTTTTTACCTCCTAAAATGGAAATTCATCATCGTTTTTATTTACATTTTGCTTATTTTGTTCTGCTTCATAAACTGGTGGATTATCCTCTTTATCCTTTCTATTATCCAGGAATTCAATATTATCAACCATTACATCATAAGCCACTCTTTTTTCGCCATTTACCTCGTATTTACTCATTTGAAGTCTTCCAGTAACTCCAATTCTATTTCCTTTCGCAAGATATTTTTTCATCATTTCAGCAGTTTTTCCAAAAGTTACACAATTTATAAAATCTGTGTCATCTTTTTTAAGTGGTCTTGGAACTGCTAAAGAAAATCTGCAATAGGCTTTTCCGCTTTGACTATATTTAAGATCTAAATCTTTTGTTATTCTTCCAGTAAGTTGTATTGTATTCATTTTATAACCCTCCTTTTATTTTTTTAATAACACTCGTTTTTTTCATCCTGCGTTATTATTCTTTTTCTTAATAATTTTTTTAATCTATATACTTCTTCCTGTAATTTGTTTATTTTTTCTTCTTCTTTTTCTGCAACATTTAAACAATTTTTAAGTATTTCTAAATAAAATTCATCATAATTTATCCCGTTTTTTGTATTCTTTTTCATGAAATTAATAATATATTTAAGTTCTCCTTTTAGATTTAAACTCATTCATCCACCTTTATTTCTAATTTATATTTTGGATCTCTGACAATATCTATCCCACTTATTAAAACTCCAGTTTCTCGATATGCTTTGAGTATTTCAGATTTGTTTATTTCAACTTTAGTTCTTTTGTATTCGTCAGGTATTAGACTTTCGTCTTCTATCTTGACACTATCTCTAGAAGTATCTTTTAACTTGACTTTTACTCCATTTTTTTCAAATTCTGTATCGCCATTTTGTAACATCAAGTTTATTAGATTATATTCAAGCTCAGCATGTCTTTTTTTAATTGCTTCTAGGTTAGCTTTTGCAATCTGTAATTTTTTATATTCCTCTGTCTGCTCTAACTGTTCTTGAAGTTTTACGACTTCCAGTTCCTGAGTAACTATTTCTGATTTTGTAGCATTGTAAATAGTTAGACTATACATGTTATTCCCCCTCCACTTTTAAAATCTCCCAATTTATACTCAAGTAATCATTTTGCTTTGTTTTTCTATTTATTAAATTTTCAATATCTCTACTTGTCATGTCTTCGTTTATCTTGTAACATTCACATTCCAGGGTCTGACCTTCAGGATGACTTGACCCGTAAAATGAGTGCTTATTTACTTTTAAAATTAACATTATTCTTTCTCCTTTTCCTTTAGCAAATTTATTTTTTTAATATTGTGTTCTATACGTTCTTCTAAATAATTTATTCTTCGTATAATGTAATCGTATTGGTTAGTTTGTTTTAATTTTTCTATTATTTCTTCATAATTAGCATTTTCTTTTTTTAACTGTTCTATATAGTATTTATTATTTTCAAATTGTTTCACGAACACATATATCCCATTTAATCCTTGAATATCATGTTTAATTTCAGTTTTTTGTATTTGATAACCTTTGTTTAAATATTCCCAAATAAGTTCTTGTAATTCTTCCTCTTGTAAGCACAAAAATCTTTTAACTTTTACATCATAAGCCATTTTTATTCCTCCTTCTTTAATTAATTGTTAAGCCCCTCAATTCATGAGGGGTATAATAATTAATTAACTGGTTGTTGGAATATACCACCTATTTCATCTTTCCCTATGTTGTCAATTGCTTTTGCTTTCTTTCGCTCCTCTTCAAGTCTACCTTTTATCATTTTCAAGTCTTTATAGTTGCACTCTCCAAGATTTTTCTTTTTCAAGTAACCTAACATTTTTTCAAGTAAAGGATCATCAGCTTCAGTAAGTGTTTTAACTATTTCAGTTCTTAAACTGTCAGTTGCTGCTTTGTCTAAATCCTTTTTATTTACTTCTTTAGATTTGCTAGACTTACTAGGTTTATCGGGTTGCTTAACTGGTTGGTCTTCATCAAATTGTTTTAAATCCTCTCCGACATACAATGGCAATCCAATACCAAACATTGCAATATTCTTTGCAAGGCATCTCATTATATTGTCATTTACTTGTCTTGCATTTGGGGTATCAACTGCATTATGTTTATTGTCCATAATTGGTAATATCATGGCTTTAGACTCTCCAAACATAGTCACAATAGTTTTTACTATGTGTACTTTTCCACGACTGAAAAATGGAATACCGTCTTGGTCTTCAAGTATTTCATATTTCATAGTTGGGTCTTTTTCCATTGCTAATTTATAAGCTGTTGCCCAGCTTAAATAATTTAAGCCTTTATAGTCTTGTTCAATTTTATTTTGTAGGTCTATTTTGTAAAGTTCATCAAATTTTTCTAGTGTCATGTTATCCCACTCCTTTAATTTTTAAACCACTCTTCAAACTTTTCTGCATTTTCCAAATTGTCTACATTTTTATAGTTTTCAAATATCTTTTCTATTTCTTTTATTTCCCAGTCTTCCAGAATTCCGTCATTTATTAAGCCTTGCATCTGTTGCATGTATTTAGTTCTTAAATTGCATACTTGTTTAATTACTGCTTCCTCAGTTAGATCACATACCTTCATTTCCAGTAGGATATCTTCACCATTTTTACCGCCCAATCTAGTGTAGTAAGTACATAACCAGTCATTCATTTTCCACTCTTTTATAAGGCCTTTATCTTCTAATTTAAGAAGAGTTTTTAAACTATTAACTATTTGTTTCTTTCTGTCATCAAAGTTCTTTAAATACATATATAGCCCCCTTACAATTCAAATATAACTATTAATACAAGAGTTACCGCCAATACTGCAATTAACATGTTATTAAAAAAATCATTTACCACATTCTCATCTCCTCGGTTGCCTGGTCTATCAACTCTTCAGCGTTATATCCTTCCCATTCAAAGTTACCGACATTTAAATAGAATGTACCTCTAAGTTTATAAAACTTTACTTCCTGTCTTTCCCCTTGCGATTTAGCTAGTTCAAATAATTCTTCAATTTTTTCTGTTAATTCCATATTCTTGCCTCCTATAAATTTTTTAAGCTGGTAAATGTAATTTTATTGGCATCTTTTCCAAGTTCTTTTAAAAGTTCAATTAATTTCTTTAAATCTGATAGCTTCATAATATCTCCTCTTTAGTTGTTATTTAACAACTTAATTGATAAAAAAAATATAATTTTCTATTGCTTATAACCTATTATATAATTTCAGTTGTTAATTGTCAACTGTTTTTTTGAAATATATTGATAAATATCAACTACCACTATATAATATAAGTAGGTAGGAGGGTAGTTATGGAAAAGAAGACTTTTGAACTTACAGAAAAAGAAGCTATTGAGTTAGGAAATTTTTTAAAAGAAAAAAGAGAAAATTTAGGATATAGCACAAATTATATGAATTTACTTACTGGAATAGATAAAGGAGATATTTCCAGAATTGAAAATGGTAAAAAGAAAAAAATAAATCCTTTACACTTAAAAGAAATAGCAATTGCATTAAAAATAAATCAGATAGATTTATTTAAAAAGATAGGTTTTATTGACCATGATGCCGTTACTTCGTATAAAAGCGATATATTAATCAAAGTGCCAGTCATGGCAGTTGCGAGTGCAGGAACTGGTCAATTAAATTATCAGGCTGCCCCAATAAAACATATTACAATTCCTAAAAATGGGTATAATGATAGGACATATGTAATTCAGGTTGAAGGGGACAGTATGGAGCCAGTCATAAAAGATGGATCATATATAGTTGTGGATCCCGATGATACAGAAATAATTGATGAAAAAATTTATGTTGTAAATTATGATGGGGCTATATACATAAAAAGATTGGTAATTAACAACAATATTAAAGCTATAATTTTAAAAAGCATAAATCCAATTTATGAAGATAAATATATTACTGAGGAGATGTTACCTGATTTTAAAGTTGTTGGTAGAGCAATAGAGATCATTTATAAAAATAAGCTATAAATAATCTAGGAGGGAATATGATTAAGCATTTACTTATTGGATGTCTTATTTTGTTTGGTTTAAACTTACTTTTACATTTACAGTAATTTATTAATTATGGAGGCATTATGAAGGATAAGTATCTAGCATTTGATTTATATTGTTTACTGTATCTCTTTTTTTTCTTACTGCATGGACTAATATCTGGATATAGTTTTATTTCAAAAATTATATCTATTATTTGGATTATTATCCCTATAATATCAGGGATAATATTATTCAATCTTCATAAAAACTTAAATATTAAGAAAATGTTAATAATTGCAATTCCTGGGATTTTTATAATTAGAATTGGTTGCATGTATTTATTAGAAAGCGATACAATGCTATTTTATTCTGTTTTTTATAGGCATTTCCTAAGAGATTATTCAACATATGATATAGTATTGCCAATTATAATTGAGGGATTGATATTCCAGTATGCTTTTTATACAGCACAAAAAACTAAATAATATAGAATATGAGAAGATTATATCTTCTC
>NZ_JADRHM010000089.1 GCF_018205345.1 Fusobacterium sp. DD2 | reverse complement strand
TATCTTTATCAGAGATTAATAGTAAAAAGTAAGGGAGTCCAACTAAAGGTAAAAAAATAAATTCCCAATAGTGGGTATAATAACCAAAGTAAGGACTGTAAACATAACGTATAACAGCCCATCCAGCAATAGGGATAAATAGACAAATTATGAATAGAATAACTAACATATATGCTGTATAACAAGCTGCTGCTACATAAACAAAAATATTAAATAAAATATTTTCAATTTTTTCTTTCATAATCCTCACCCCTTTTATTTTTAGTATAAAATAAAAGTAAAAAAAAGTCAATTAGGAGGTGAAACAGTGTCTAGGGATATAAGTTTAAATTGGATAATAGGAGTTGCTGGTGTTGCTGGAGTTCTGACTGGTTTATCGAAAGTTGCTCAGTCTGCTTCAAAGGTATCAGATGAAACATCAAAATTAGTTGAAACACAAAAGAAACTAGAAAAAATAGACAAAGTACAAGAAAATTTCAAGAAAGCAAGTTTTGAATATATAAATGCAACACAAAACTTAAAAGCATTGCGAGAAGAGTATTATCGAAATGGACAAGGAAATGCTCAATTTGCAAAAATAGTAAAAGATGCAGAAAAGTATGTAGGTAAATTGAATCAACAAAAAGAAAGACAAAAGCATGTATTTAATGCTGCCAGATCAGAACTTGAAAAAGAAGGTATTGCACTAAAAGACTACAGAAAAAAAATAATCGAAGTAAATGAAAGTTTAAAAAAACAAGAGGAGTATAAGAAAAGAATAGCTGAGATAAAAGATATTGAAGAAACACGAGAACAATTTGAGAGAAAAGGGCAAGAGCATCTTTCCAGAGGACTAAAATTAGGAGCTACTTTTTTAGCACCAGTAAAATTATATGCTGACTTAGAAGAATCACAAGCGGATTTAAAGAAAATGATTGATTTTAGAGATAAAGCTGAGGAGGAAGCTTATTTTGAAAAGATAAGAACTTTAAGTGAAAAATCTCCATTAAAACAGATTGAGGTATATGAAATTGCTGGAGCTGCGGCACAAGCTGGAATTGCAAAAGAAGATATAGTTGAATTTACAGATAGAGCAATGAAATTAAAAGTAGCTTTTGATATGAGCACTGAAGCTTCAGGAGAATTCATTGCTAAATCTAAGGAACAATTAGGATTAACTCAGCAGCAAACCTTTGCATTTGCTGACACTATTAACTATATGGCTGACAATACTGCAGCACAAGCCAGCCAATTGGTGGAAATCTCAAATAGAGTAGGTGGGGTTGCAAGAACTGCTCAGGTCAGTAAAGAAGCAAATATCGCCTTAGGAGCTACCTTACTATCTATGGGAACATCAGCAGAAGTGGCATCTACAGGGTTGAAGCAGTTATACCTACAATTGAGTAAAGGTGGAGATACTAAAAAGAAAGCTATAGCTTTTGAATTTTTAGGATTTGATCCTAAGACTATAAATGAGGATATGGCCAAAGATGCAGAAGGAACTATTGTAAGAGTTTTAGAAAAAATCAATCAATTAAAAGATGCAGACAAAGCTGCGGTATTAAATGATTTATTTGGAGAACAGGCAATTAACTCCGTTTCAACTTTGGCATTAAATATTGACAAAGTTAAAGATAATCTGGAAAAAGCTCATAGCGAAATGACTAACGGATCGGTCGACAAAGAATATGCAAATAGAATGAATACATTAACCAATATATTCAGACAAGACTTCAATCAAATTATGAATACATTAGCTGATATTGGAAAGAGTTTAGCTCCGGAAATTAAAGAGTTCTTGATATCAGTTAAAACTATTTTACAGACGATTGCTAATTATGTTAAAGAAAATCCCAAATTAGTTGCTAATATAATGAAATTAATTGGGGCATTAGCTATTTTTAATTTAGCCTTGGGAACATCAAATAAATACCTATTTTCCTTTTTAATAAAAGGGTATATTTGGTTTAGTAAGTTTTTTGCTTTGAAAAAAGTATTTGGGATTGCTGGAGCATTAAAGAAAATGTTTCCGTTATCATCTAAGCTATTTGGATTTTTATTTAAGTCAGGTAAAATATTGTGTAAAGGAATATTGACAATAGCTAAATTGGGTGGAAAGTTTTTAGTAGGTGGATTAAGTAAATTGATAAGTATAGTTAAAGCTGTAGGTTTGGCAATTAAGGCAGCATTTATTGCAAATCCTGTTGGTGTTATAGTAGTCGCAGTTATAGCAGTAATTGCGATATTTGTAACGCTATATAAAAAAGTAGAATGGTTCAGAGATGGAGTAAATGTAATATTTGATGGTTTAAAAACATATTTTTCAGGAGTATGGAAAATAATCTTAGGTATATTTACTGGAAATTTTGATTTGATAAAAGAAGGGTTTGCATCCATGATTGAAGGTGTAAAGAAGATTTTCAGTGGACTAACTGATATAGTAAAAAATACATGGAATTATATTAAAGGACTTTTTACAGATACTAATGAAAAAACCGAAAAGATAAAAGACAGTGCCGTTAAGAGTTCAGAAAACACTCCTAAGGTTCCTGAGCATTGGATGGGAACAAATAATTTTGCTGGTGGATTAACATCCGTAGCAGAGAGAGGACCAGAGCTTATAAATAGTAATAATTACAGCTATTATGTTGCTTCACCGTCTCTAATGAATTTGAATAAAGGAACTAGGATACTAAATGCGAGTGACACAAGAAAAACTTTATCTGACAGAGTTAAACAGTTAAAAAATAATTTAACAACATCTATTAAGAACAATACAAGTAATACAACAAATTCCAGCTATACAATCAATATAGTATGTAATGGAAACAATAATAGCTCAGATATAGCAAGAGAAGTTGAAAAGGTACTAAAGAATATAGAAAGTAAAAAAAGAAGGACGGTGATTGCGTAGTGTTAGTTGATGTTTATAGAACTGAAAATGGAGATACCTGGGATTTAATAGCGTATAAAATCTATGGAAATGAATTATTTATGCATGATTTAATGAGAGCAAATGTTAATTTAATAGATATAGCTGTATTTGATGCTAATATCCCAATAATAGTGCCACTAAAATCTCCTACTATTGATACTAATGCCGATGCTAATTTGCCTCCTTGGAAGAGGTAAAAATAATGTTAGCTGATAATATAAAAGTTATTGTTTATTTTCAGGGGGTTGATATATCTTCTGAAATTCAAAATAGTATATCATCATTAACTTATACAGACAATTCGAAAAATGCAGTAGATGATTTAGAATTAGTAGTTGAGAACTTTGACGGAAGATGGCTTAAAGAATGGTACCCAGATGAAAATGCAAGATTGAATGTGAGAATATTACAGACTAAACATGGTATTCCGAAGATTCTAAATCCGGGAACTTTTTATGTTGATGAACCTACATTTTCTCCCAACGTATTAAATTTGAAATGCTTAGCTTTACCACTGAATGAGAATATAAGGCAGCAGAAGAACAGTGTAGCGTGGCAAAAAATAACACTGTCTGAATTAGTTAATCAGATTGCAGAAAAACATAAAATGCAGTCAGAATTAGAGTGTGAGGATGAATATTTTGAAAGATTGGATCAGGATAGAGAAACAGATTTAGCATTTTTAAGTAGAATACTTTCGGAGCAAGCACTTTCATTGAAAATAACCAATGATAAAATAGTTGTTTTTGATGAATGGAAGCTTGAAAAGGAACAGAGGGCAATACAAACTTTCAGCATAACCGATTACAGATTACGAGATTACACACTAAGGAAGAAAAATCAAGATGTTTTCGATGCAGTGCAAGTTAGTTATTATGATGCTGATAAGAAGCGGCATGTAATAGAAACGATTACGAAGGAAGAGCTTACACAGCGAAATGAGGTAAGAACTGATGAGTGATTATAGTAAATTCAAAGATGAGTATGAGAAAAAATCAAAAAAAACTGAGGAGAAAAAAAATACAGTTAAAAAGATTAAAACGAAGGGGAAAACTGATTCTCGAAAAATAGCTAAAAAGATTCTTAAAGAGTCTTTGAAGCAGGAATACTCGATAGAGTTGACAGTAGACGGAGATACGAGTTATTGCGCTGGTGCGATAATAGAATTAGATGAGAGTTTCGGGAAATTTCAAGGGCGGTATATTATAGATCAGGTAATACACCAGGTAGATGGAGATTACTCCTGTCAAATTGTCGCATTTAAAATCGGAGCAAGAGAAAATGCAGAAAGAAAAGCCAAGGAAAAAGATGCTAAAAAATCTAAAGAAACTAAAAAGAAGGAGAAAAAAGAGTGGAACGGCAAGGGAAGCTATATGGAATGGAAAGAGATGAATAAATGATTTTAAACTCGGTATTATTACTGAGTTTTTTTATGCAGAATTTAGAATGGAGGAAGAAAAAATGTTAGATATACTGAAACAGGGAGAGATAAATGAGATTGATGTAAAAGCCGGAAAAGCAAGAGTTATTTTTCCTGATAGAGATAATAAAATAAGCGATTGGTTGAATATATTAGTGCCTTTCTCAGAGTCACATCAGGATAATTATAATCTTGAAATTGGCCAAACAGTAGTTGTTTTATCTATTCCCGATATGATGGAACAAGGATATATATTAGGATGTCCGATGAGAAATTCTAATATAGAAAAAGAAGAAGTAAGAAGAACTTTCTCAGATGGTGGATTATATAGTTATCATGCTGGTATTTTGACATTATCTCCTCTTTCAAAAGTTATAATTACTTCTGATGTAGAAATAAAAAAGAACCTACTTGTAGGAGGCAATGTAACAGTTACAGGACAAACAAAAACAAGTGGAAGTTTAGTATTGGATACTCATACTCATCCTGGAGTTCTTTCAGGAAAAGATAAAACAGGAGGTCCACAATGATTGGAAGTTTTGGAGATATCTTATTTAATGTCAGTGAATACAATGTATTTACCTTAAAAGAGGAATTAAAAAGGACAAGAAGAGCTAGGATATCAGAGCATAACCCTATTTATGGTGTTAGCACATTAAGACATCAAGGAAGGGAGCTTATTGAGGTAACTTTTTCTGTAGAATTATTATCAACTATCACGCCAATGCCAGGGCTTCAAGCTCAGAGATTTAAAGAGTATGTTGAAACTGGAAGATACGAGCCACTGATAATCGGATTACATACTATGAGCGAGTTCCCCTTTATAGTCACCGAAGTAGAGGAGACGATGTCATATTTCAACAGTCTAACAGGTGATTTCGATAAGATTGTATTGGATGTAACACTGAAAGAATATGTGGATAATCCAACTTATTATCAGACTAAGGTGGCCCATGTGAATAAGAAAATACCAATCTTAGAAACAGGGGAAAAAGACAAAATAGAAACAGAGCAAGATAAAAAAGTGAATACATTTAAGAAGTAGAGGTTTTAGAATGGGATATTTAATTAGAAGTGATGATGTTATAAATTATAAACCTAGAAATGTAGTTGAGGACGTTATGAGAAACGTTCACATGATTTTAAGAATATTGGAGAGTGAACAGCCACTTGATAGAGGGTTTAGTTTGAATCCAAATATAGTAGATAAAAAAATGACTCAGGTAAAACACCTTTTATTTGGCTTTATGATAAAAAAACTAAAGCAATATGAGCCAAGGGCAATTCTAAAAAATTTAGAGATTGAGCTATCGAGTGATGAAAAACTTATAATCATGGTTGAAATTGAGGTGATTCAATGAGTGAAATAATAGATTCTAATGCAAGATTTTTAAAAGCAAAAATGATGAAGAAATATGAAGAATTATCTAACTTAACTTTGACGAAAGCAAGTCCAGAAACACATATATTTGGCGCGGTTGCTTATCTTCTAGCTATGCGCGAGGAAGAGTATAACGATGCTATAAAACAAAATTACTTGAGGTTTGCTAGAAAGGATAGATTGGATTTACTTGGTGAAATTTATGGTGATAGAGGAATAAGAAACAAGGAACAGTTTGCCAAAGCCACATTCAGATTCCACATTATAAGCCCTAAGACTAAAAAGATTATTATTCCTAAGGGGAGTCTAATAAAACATGGAACTATATATTTTGCAACTGATGAGGAATATGTAATTCAAGTGGGACAGGAATATGTTGAAGGAGTAGCTACCTGTACAAAACCTGGTATCGAGGGTAATGATATAGAAATAGGAGCTATAAATACGATGGTTGACTTGTACCCGTATTTTGAAAAGGTTGAAAATATAACGATTTCAAATGGTGGAACTGATATAGAAACGGATAGCAATTACAGGGAGAGATTAAGACTGGTACCAGATAGTTTTACAACTGCTGGGAGTAAAAAATCATACGAGTTCTGGACTAAGAGCACTTCTCCAAAAATAATAGATGTATTTGTTTCAAGTCCGAGTCCGTGTGTAGTTAATATTCATGCGCTAACAGGTGAAGGGGCTGCCTCGAGTGAGTTGAAGAAATTAATTAAAAACCAATTAAATGATGAGTTTAAAAGACCCTTGACAGATAAAGTTGTACTGGTGGATCCAGAGCAAATTAATTATGATATTAACTTAGATTACTATATAGATAAACAAAAGGAAGTTGAACTAGCTGAAATAAAAGAGAAGATTGCAAAGGCAATAGATAAATTTATATATGACCAACGAAGAGTCTTAGGAAAGGATATAAATCCTGATGATATAGTACAAATCTTAAAGAACGTAGGTGTGAAAAGATGTGTGATAACTAGCCCTAAATTTACAATAATAAATAGAAATCAATTTGCTGTATGCGGAAGTAAAAATATAAACTATGCAGGAGCTGAAGAAGAATGATTAGAATAAAAGATTTACAGTTAATAGATATAGCTGCGACTTCAACTCTAAGTGATGTAAATACCTTGAATATCTACAAATGCATAGATAGTGTATTGAAAGAACAAGATGATAGATTCAGAGATAAACTCAATCTTTTAGAAAGTATAGATAGAATGACAAATGATGAACTAGACCTGATGTTTTGGGGATACTCTGACCATGTGGGGAATGTGGAGATTGATCAGAAAAGAAAACTTTTAAAGAAAGCCGTACTATCTAGAATTACTAGAGGCACAACAGGAGTCTTGAGAAAAATGTGCAAGGAGCTGTATAAAGGGTTTGAGGTTGAGGAATGGTTTGAATATAATGGAGAACCTGGGAAATTTAAAATCAAGACTCGAGATGAATCTATTAGAGAGGACAGCTATCTAGAATTGATAGACACTATAAATCATTATAAAAATGTAAGAAGTCATTTAGAAACTGTGGAATTGAATATTGTAAGGAATAGTGGAATACAGTTTGCAGCATTTAAAGAGATAAGAATTTTGGAACAGAAGGAAAACAGAAAATTAGATATTTTAATAACTTTGAATCCTAAATTTAGTGGATTTAAAGAGTTAATGGGGGTGCAAATTAGAAATGAGATTTAATGGCTTAACAAATCAAGGAAAAGCCTATTTGGCTAAAATTCAAGCAAATCAATCAGCAATAAAATTTAAAAAGATAGTAATAGGCGACGGACGGTTAGATGAACATGATAATCCCTTAGAGTTAAAAACTTTAATAAATAAAAAATTTGAGAAAGGAATTATATCAAAGGAGCAAAAAGGGGATATAGTTACTTTGTTGACCTATGTTGATAATGTAAGTTTATCACAAGGGTATTATCCAAGAGAGATAGGTGTTTATGTTGATGATAATGGAGTAGAAGTGCTCTATTACTACATGAATGATGGGGACGAAACGAGCTGGGTGCCACCAGAATCATATGGTCCTTTTAAAATCGAGTTAAAATTAAATATAATAGCAAGTAATTCAGATAGTATTATAGTGAATAATCTAGCTAAAGAAATGTATGTAAGCAAGGATTATGTAGACACTCAGTTGAAGAAAAAAGAAGATGTAATATCAAAGGGAAGTGCCTTCAATAAAAATTATGGTATTACAAAAGGGACAACATTAGAAGGAGATAAATATAGTGTTATGGAAGGTATAGCCGGGGATAAGATTAATCCTGGATTTATCCAAGACAGTGGAGAAAAGAAAGAGAACAAGTTTTACTTGGATAAAAATACTGGAAGACTATATAGATGCTTAAAAACTACTCAAAGTACTACAAATTCTACTGATTTTTTTAGAGATGTTTCTCTGGCAAATATTAA
>NZ_JADRHM010000088.1 GCF_018205345.1 Fusobacterium sp. DD2 | reverse complement strand
AGGGTTGTTACAAATCTAAATTTTATAGATTTGCACAACCCTTTTTATCTTATTTAATATGTATACGTTCAATAATAAATTATCTATTTTTCATTTTTCATCTCTTCCAAAACCCTACCAATGAAAGGTTTTAATGAATCTATATACATCTTTCTAGCTTCTGTTTTCATAATAAGAAGGAAATCAACATTGGCACCATTTTCCTCTGCACATATCTTAAGAGCTCTCTCCTCTATTTTTAATTTTTCATATTCATCAAAAGTTTCAAACTCTTCTAAAATATCCTTTGGTACCTCTTTTTCATCTATAATCTCACTTATGTTGTTAAGAACAGTTCTTTTGCTTGCCTTACGAGCTCTATTTATACGATTTTTGCTCTTTAATCCTTTACCCTTAACTACATTGCCAAATAAAGTGAGATTCTGTTTACTACCGTTTTTATCCTTTTGTGAGAGATTCTTTAAAACTCCATTTATATATTGAACTAAAGTTGTCTTTATATAATCTTTTAAAAGATATAGGATTCCAAGTACCTCTTTAGCTTTTTCCTCTCCCTCTTCAATAAAAATCTTTTTAATTTTAGTATCTGTTCTCTTATCCCATGCTTTAGAAACATAGATATTTCTCTTAGCCTTTTTAATAGCATCTAAGATAGAATCAGGAAACTCAAAATCATCATCTTTTTTCTTGCTCTTAGCTGGTGCTTTTGGTTTTTCATCATCAATTATATCTATCACTTCAGCATCTTTAAGATCAGGCTGCTTTTTACCAGTGTATCCCTGAGAGCTTTTCATCTCAATATATGATGATACATGGCACTCTCCATCTTTTTCTTTGTTGAAAATATAATCAATATAATATGTATCTTCATCTTTTTTATACTTAGATGAATATTTTATTATATATCCCATTTCAACCAAGATATCAAAGGCTTTGCACACTCTTTTCAAGACCTGTTTTATTCTTGACAGTGTGTATATTTTAACCTCTCCACTTTTGTTTACTCTCTCTGTAATCTGTTCAGTTTTAAGTGGGATAATTGCTGCTAATGTACGAAGGTTTATTGTATCAAATTCCTTGTCATATCTTATCTTACTTATGTATTTATAAATTCTTCCAGCAATTGGATCCTTAGTTAAAATCTCTAAAAGAGATCTTGAATTATATTTTATATATCTCTTATCTTTAATCTTCTGTCTGATATTTTTATTCAGAGTGACTCTATAGAATTTACGTCTTCCACGCTCTAGTTTCTGATAAGTAAGAAGTTTAAACTCCTCATCTTCAAATTTGTAATTTCCAAGTTTTGTGTGATTTGAAACTACAAACTGATACTCAGTATTTTTCATATTCTTAAGAGCCTGCTCAACCTTGGTATAATAAGTTCTGTTCATCTTATTTCCAAGGAAGTTAACTATAAAGTCTGAAATCTCAAACTCTATATAATCGTCAGTGTTATTCAGTTCTTTTTTTATCTCATACATTGATATCAGATATGTATATATCTTCTCTTCAAATATAGATGGCTGGAATACCTTATCATTTATATCCTTTGCAATCAATGTACATGACATTGTAACTCCTAAATCCTGGAAGGAGTATTGGAAGTTTACCTTTTTATTCTGCTTCTGTGGAGTAAAAAAAGGAAAAACTATCATTTCAACAGGAATGTTTATTATATTGTCCTTAAGATTTAAAAAGTTACCAGTCTCCTTTATTATGACCTCTTTGACCTCTATTTCAGGAACCTGTTTTACTTCAATCTCAGGTGATCTGGTAAGTTTCATATCAATGTTATGAATATCATCTACCAGGGAACCTGTTTTAGTGATATTAAAGCTGTCTATCTCATTTCCAGTATGCTCTCCTTTTTTCATAAAATTCTCCTTTATTTTTAAAAACAAAAACAATAAAATATATCCATATGATAAAATTAGACAGATCAATCAAATAGAAAAATCTGCCAAATTTAATAATAAAATAAATATGTATACCAACAATAATATACCACAATAAATGTATATTGACAATAATAATTTGTATAAAATCATGGAAACTGCACTAAATAGCCAATTTTCAGTATTTTAAAATTTTATTCCCTTGATTTTATCTCTTAATTTTAACTAAACCTAAGTAAAATCAATAGTTTAGACATATGTATATGGACATTAATAACCTAATATTAGGCAAATAAAATATCATCTCAATAAAACTATGTGTTAGATATGTATATGAACATTAATAATTTACTCTTAATCCAATAGATATGCAAGTTATGGG
This sequence comes from Fusobacterium sp. DD2, assembly GCF_018205345.1. NCBI lineage: Bacteria > Fusobacteriati > Fusobacteriota > Fusobacteriia > Fusobacteriales > Fusobacteriaceae > Fusobacterium > Fusobacterium sp. DD2. The sequence goes on along the minus strand of NZ_JADRHM010000088.1, from coordinate 6,091 downwards.
ATATGTATATAGACATTAATAATTTATTTTTTCTCTAAATCCCAATATAACTGGATTTCATTTTTTTTAATTTGCTATTTACATTGATTCTATTGTGTTATATAATATGTATACCATCAAAAATAATTTTATAGTGAGATAAGCATTGATTTTATTAAGGTCTTATCTAGGAAAATCCTTTTACACCATAATATATTATGGTGTTATGCATATGTATATAAACATTAATAAGTTTTTTAATAGAAATTTTTTCTATCCTTTATATTATAAGGGATTTCTTTTTGTGATTTTTATACTTTGGTCTGTACATTAAACATTATAACAATATTACAAAAATACAACTAAGGGTTTCAGTTTGTAATTTTTTTATTTTTTTTGTTTTTTTCTTTATAAAATAATAGGAAAATAGAATTAATACTTGACAAAATGACAAAAATACTATAAAATTTTTATCTGAAATATAGATTTTTTTTCGGAGGTGAAAAAGGATGAAAAGAACATACCAACCAAATAAGGCAAAAAGAAAAAAAGACCACGGGTTCAGAGCTAGAATGGCTACTAAAAATGGTAGAAAAGTATTAAAAAGAAGAAGAGCTAGAGGTAGAAAAGTATTATCAGCATAGAACCCGGTGTTACAAATCACCGGGTTTTTGCAAACCTTCTAGTTATATGAAAATTATTGGGAGAAATCTAATCATGAATAATTTGAAAAAAGACAGAGAGTTTCAAATAATCTACAATTCGGGACGGAAAAGTTTTGGTTATTACTCTCTTATTTTTTTTAAAAGGAATGATAATAATTTAAAAAGATGCGGATTTGTGGTAAGTAAAAAAACAGGAAATGCCGTTTGTAGGAATAGACTGAAAAGACTATTCAGAGAATATTATCGAAACAAAGAAAAATTTATTAAAGATGGATATGATATTATTTTTGTAGCGAAAAAAACTGCTGGGGAAAAATTTAAAACTTTGAAGTATCAGGATATGGAAAAAGATCTGAATAGAGTACTTAGTAGTGCTAAGATATTTAAGTAGGAAGAAATATGAAAACAATTATACTTTTATTAATAAGGTTTTATCAAAAGTATATATCTATATTCTTAGGAAAAAACTGTAGGTTTTATCCTACATGTTCTGCTTACACTTATGAGGCAATAGAACGATTTGGAGTTGTTAAAGGGGTATTTTTGGGAATAAAAAGAATCTTGAAGTGTCATCCTTTACATCCGGGGGGATATGACCCTGTACCTGAAAAGAAAGAGAAGAAAAAGAAAAATTAGGAGGATTCATGAGCTATATTTACGGATTACTAAAGGCAGTTATATCGACTTTGCTGAGTACTATGCATAATTTAACAGGAAACTTCGGAGTAGCTATCATTCTTGCTACTATTGTTATAAGAATTGTATTATTACCTTTAACTTTAAAACAGGATAAATCTATGAAGAATATGAAAAAACTTCAACCTGAACTTGAAAAGATAAAGGAAAAATATAAAAACGATTCTCAAATGATGAATCAGAAAACTATGGAGTTATACAAGGAAAACAAAGTTAACCCAGCTGGAGGATGTCTTCCACTACTTATTCAATTACCTATTTTATGGGCATTGTTTGGAGTATTAAGAGACCCTGCAACAGTTCCACCTGGATCTACTTTCTTATGGTTAGAACTTGTAAAACCTGATCCTTATTATATTTTACCTATTCTTAACGGGGTAGTTTCATTTTTACAACAAAAACTAATGGGATCATCTAGTAACCCTCAAATGAAAAATATGATGTATATGTTCCCTTTAATGATGGTATTTATTTCATATAAGATGCCAGCAGGACTACAAGTTTATTGGTTAGCTTCAAGTGTTGCTATGGTAGTGCAACAATACCTGATTATGAAAAAAGGAGATTAGTATAAATGAGTAAAGTTATAGAGATTAAAGCTATGAGCCAGGAGGAAGCTATAACTAGAGCATTAAATATTACAGAAGCAACTCCTGAGCATATTGTAAAAGTTCTAGAAAAACAAAAAAGCAGATCTTTTTTAGGGCTTTTTAACAAACAGGGAATTTATGAGATTGAGATAGATAAATCTCTTAAAAATGAGGCTAAACCTGAAGTAAAATCTCAAGTAAAAGAGGAAAAAAGAGAAGAGAAAAAGGTTGAGAGAAGAGAAACTGTAAAAAAAGAGCATAGAGAAGAAAAGTTTAGAGAAGATAAAAGAGAAGAAAAACCAAAGAGAAAAGAAAACAAAGAAGTGAAAGAAGATAAAGCTCCTAAAAAAATAGAGGAGCCAAAAGCAGAAAGAGCACAAGTTGATACTACTGATGCTTGTGACGCTATTCGTGCAAAAGCTTCTGAACTTTTAGAATATATAGGACTTAACCTTGAAATAGAGGTTACACATGTTAAAGACAGAAATTATCTGATAGAGTTATCAGGTGAAGATAACGGTATCATTATCGGTAAAAAAGGAAAAACTTTAAATAGTTTTGAATATCTATTAAACTCTCTAATGAAAGAGTATAGAATGGAAGTGGATGTAGAAGGATTTAAAGCTAAGAGAACTGCTACTTTAAGAGATCTTGGTAAGAAAATGGCTGAAAAAGCTCTAAGAACAGGTAAAACTGTAAGATTAAATCCAATGCCACCTAGAGAGAGAAAAACTATTCATGAAGTTATTAACAGATATCCTGAACTTGATACTTTCAGTGAAGGAAGAGACCCTAAGAGATATATTGTTATAAAGAAAAAGAAATAGGAGGCACTTATGCTTTTTGATACTATAGCGGCTATATCTACTCCTCGTGGAGAGGGTGGAATAGGAATAGTGAGAATTTCTGGAGACAGTGCTATAGAGATAGCTGAGAAAATCTTTAGACCTATCTCTGGTAAAAAAGTATCTGAACTTAGAAACTTCAGCATAAACTATGGGCATATCTATGATGGGGATACCATGATAGATGAGGTTATGGTATCAGTAATGAAGGCTCCAAAAACTTATACAAAAGAGGATATTATTGAGATAAACTGCCATGGAGGTCTTGTTGTAACAGAGAAGATTCTTGAGACAGTTCTAAAATATGGAGCTAGACTTTCAGAGCCTGGAGAGTTTACAAGAAGGGCATTCTTAAATGGAAGAATAGACCTAACTCAGGCAGAAGCTATTATTGATATTATACATGGAAAAACTGAAAAATCAGTATCACTTTCTCTAAATCAATTGAGAGGGGATCTGAAAGAGCAGATAGAACATCTTAAAAAACTTGTACTTGATGTTGCTGCTCATATAAATGTTGTATTAGATTATCCAGAAGAGGGTATTGATGACCCATTACCTGCAAATCTTGTAGGAAATCTTGAAGAGGTAATAAGTACAACTGATAGACTTATAAAATCTTATGACAAGGGTAAGATGATTAAAGAGGGAATTAAGACTGCCATAGTAGGTAAGCCTAATGTGGGTAAGTCAAGTCTTCTAAACTCTGTTTTAAAGGAAGATAGGGCCATTGTAACCCATGTTCCAGGGACAACTCGTGACGTTATTGAAGAAGTTGTAAATTTAAAAGGTATTCCCCTTGTTTTAGTTGACACAGCTGGAATCAGAAATACTGATGATATTGTTGAAAATATCGGTGTTGAAAAATCTAAAAAGATGATTGATAAAGCTGACCTTATACTTTTTGTTGTAGACTCGTCAAGAGAACTTGAAGATGAGGATTTTGAAATCCACGATGCAATAAAAGCTGATAAGGTAATTGGAATAATAAATAAAATTGATATGGAGAGAAAAGCAGACATATCAAAACTTACTAAAGTTACAAAATGGATAGAGATATCTGCCAAAGAAAATCTTGGAATAGATGCTATGGAAGATGAGATCTACAACCATATAGTTGATGGAAGTATAGAAGATAGTTCGCAAAAGATAACTATCACCAATGTGAGACACAAATCTGCTCTGGAAAAGACTAAACAATATGTAGAGAATATGTTTGAGACAATCAACCTTGGACTCCCAATGGATCTACTAGCTGTAGATATTAAAGGTGCCTTGGATTCTCTATCAGAGGTAACTGGAGAGATATCAAGTGAAGATCTTTTGGATCACATATTTAGCAATTTCTGTGTTGGAAAGTAGTCAAATGAGGATGGAACGGACTAAAGTCTTGTGAAGTCCTCTTTCTTAATTTATTAGGAGGAAATAATGAAAAAAATTTATGATGTTATAGTTGTAGGTGGAGGACATGCTGGAGTAGAAGCAGCCTTAGCCGCAGCAAGACTTGGAAAAGAAACAGCTATATTCACTCTATATCTGGATACAATAGCTATGATGTCTTGCAATCCTTCTATCGGAGGTCCTGGTAAGAGCAATCTTGTAGCTGAGATGGATATATTAGGTGGAGAGATGGGAAGACATACAGATGAGTATAATCTTCAATTAAAACACTTAAATGAGAGTAAGGGACCAGCTGCAAGAATAACTAGAGGACAAGCTGACAAATATCTATACAGAACTAAAATGAGAAGAAAACTTGAGCACACTGACCATCTATATATGATTCAGGACTGTGTTGAAGAGATTTTAGTAGATGATGGTAAGATTAAAGGGATAAGAACAAGACTTGGAATATCTTACTTTGCAGATGCAGTAGTACTTGCAACAGGAACATTCTTAAAGGGTAAAATAGTAATAGGAGATGTGGCATACTCTGCTGGTAGACAGGGAGAGGAATCTGCTGAAAAACTTTCAGATTCATTGAGAGCCCATGGAATTCACATTGAAAGATACCAGACAGCTACACCACCAAGACTTGATAAGAGAACAATCGATTTTTCTAAAATGGAAGAATTAAAAGGTGAGGAGCATCCAAGATACTTCTCAATATTTACACATAAAGAGAAAAATAGTGTAGTACCTACATGGCTTACACATACTACACCTAAGACAATAGAAGTGGCAAAAGAGATGCTTAAATACTCTCCAATTGTAAGTGGAATAATAGAAACTCACGGTCCCAGACACTGTCCATCACTTGACAGAAAGGTAATAAACTTCCCTGAAAAGACAAACCATCAAATATTTTTGGAACTTGAATCATTAGATTCTCAGGAAGTATATGTAAATGGACTTACTACAGCTATGCCACCATTTGCTCAGGAAGCTATGCTTAAGACAATAGCTGGACTTGAAAATGCTAAGATAATGAGACATGGTTATGCTGTTGAATATGACTATGCACCAGCATCTCAACTATATCCAAGTCTTGAGAGCAAGAAAATATCAGGACTATTCTGTGCAGGTCAGATAAATGGTACATCTGGTTATGAGGAAGCTGCATGTCAGGGATTTATGGCAGGGGTAAATGCTGCAAGAAAACTTGATGGAAAAGAACCTGTACTTATTGACAGAAGTGAAGGATATATTGGAGTACTAATAGATGATATTATCCACAAGAAGACTCCAGAACCATATAGAGCACTTCCATCACGTTCTGAGTATAGACTTACACTTAGATTTGACAATGCATTTATGAGACTTTATAACAAGGCAAAAGAGATAGGAATCTTATCTCAGGAAAAACTTGATTACCTTAAAAATGCAATTGATATAGTAAATTCTGAAACAGCAAGATTAAAAGATATAAGTGTGCCAATGGTAAAAGCAAATGCACTACTTGAAAAACTTGGTTCTACTCAAAAATTTGCTAAAGGTATCAAAATAAGTGAACTTCTAAAAGTTAAAGAGGTAACTTATGACTCACTTGCTGAAGTAACTGAAATAAATGATTATCCAGAATTTATTAAAAATCAAATTGAGACAATTATAAAATATGATATTTTTATAAAAAGAGAGAATGAACAGATAGAGAAATTTAAAAAGCTTGAAGAGTTAAAAATCCCTGCTGACTTTGATTTTGCATCTATAAAAGGTGTGTCTAACATTGCAAAATCTGGACTTGAAGAGATAAGACCAATGTCTATTGGTGAGGCTTCAAGAATAAGTGGAGTAACAGGAAATGATATTGCACTGATAATTGCAAATCTTAACAAGTAATATGTATATGGACAATAATAAGGCTGATGCTTTCAGC
>NZ_JADRHM010000087.1 GCF_018205345.1 Fusobacterium sp. DD2 | reverse complement strand
TACAAAAAAGAGAGCTGAGTAAAACATTTTTTTAAAAATGTTACTCAGCTTTTTTTATCTTATTTATTCATTTTCAGATTCCATTCCCATGCAGTACGAATTATATCTTTTACATCTGTATAAGAAGGGTGCCATCCAAGAATTTCATTTGCTTTTTTACTTGAAGCAATGACACATGGAGGGTCTCCAGCTCTTCTGTGTGTAAATTCTGCTGGAATACCTATCTTTGTAACCTCTCTTGCTGCATTTAGCATTTCAAGAACAGAGAAACCATTTCCATTTCCCAGGTTATAAATACCGCTTTGATTCTTTTCAAGCTGATTAAGAGCTAAAATATGAGCTCTCACAAGGTCTACAACGTGAATATAATCTCTTATACCTGTTCCATCCTTAGTATCAAAATCATTTCCATATATTGAAAGTTTAGGGATTTCCCCTTTAGCTGCCTTAAGTATAAGTGGAATAAGTGCTGTAATACCTTCACCTTTTTGTCCAATATTGTGTTTTTCATGGGCTCCACCTACGTTGAAATATCTAAATATTGCATAGTTAAGTCCATAGCTTTTAGCACAATCAGTTATTATTCTTTCAGACATAAGTTTACTCATTCCATATGGATTGATAGGAAGAGTAGTATGATTTTCATCTACTGGTTCAGGTTCTTTAACATCTCCATATACAGCTGCTGTTGATGAGAATACAATATTTTTAATTCCATGTTTTCTCATAGATTCAATAAGACACATCACTGTATATGTGTTGTTAAGATAATACTTATTAGGTTTTTCAACACTTTCAGGAACCTTTATATATCCAGCAAAATGCATAACTGCATCAATTTTATTTTCAGTAAAAATTCTATCCATAATTTCAGAGTCCTGAACATTTCCATGATAGAATTTAGCTCTTGAATCAACAAGTTCAATAAAACCATTTTCAAGAGAGTCAACAACTACAACATTATAACCAGAATCCAGAAGTTCTGCTGTTGCATGGCTTCCAATATACCCTGCTCCACCAGTAACCAATATATTTTTCATTGAAATTCCTCCAATAATAGATATTTAGTAAGTTTATTCTCTTACCTGTCCATTTCCCATTATAACATATTTTGTAGTAGTAAGTTCTTTAAGTCCCATAGGTCCTCTTGCATGAAGTTTTTGAGTACTGATACCAATTTCAGCTCCAAAACCAAATTGTCCACCATCTGTAAATCTTGTAGAAGCATTTACATAAACAGCAGCAGCATCAACTTCATTTAAGAATTTTTGAGCATTTGTATAGTTTTCAGTAATTATACATTCAGAGTGTTTAGTTCCATATTTTCCAATATGTTTTATAGCTTCATCAACACCATCTACAGTTTTTATAGCAACGATGTAATCTTCATATTCAGTAGCCCAGTCTTCTTCAGTAGCAGTTATTGATTGAGGGATATATTTTCTTACAGTTTCATCTCCTCTTATCTCTACATGTTTTTCAATTAGAGCTTTTCCAAGAGCTGGAAGAAGTTTTTCAGCAATATTTTTATGAATTAAAAGAGTTTCAACTGCATTACAAACTCCAGGTCTTTGAGTTTTAGCATTGATAATAATATCTATAGCTTCATCAAGTTTTCCACTTTCATCAACAAATATGTGGCAGTTACCAATACCTGTTTGAATACAAGGGATAGTACTGTTTTCTATAACGCTATTTATAAGTCTTGCACTTCCTCTAGGGATAAGTACGTCAACGTATTTGTGAGCTTTCATAAGTTTATTTGCAGTTTCATGGCTTGTATCTTCAAGAATTTGAACAGCATTTTCATTTATTCCAAACTCTTTAAGAACCTCTTTGAAGATTTTAACAGTAGCAATATTTGTATTGATAGCTTCTTTTCCACCTCTTAATACAACTGCGTTTCCACTTTTTAAGCAAAGTCCAAAAGCATCAGCTGTAACATTTGGACGAGATTCAAATATTATAGCAATAACTCCTAAAGGAACTCTTTTTTGTTGAATAATAAGTCCGTTAGGAAGAGTTTTTCCATATAGGAATTCTCCTACTGGGTCATTTAAAGCAGCAATCTCTCTTAGACCGTCTGCCATACCTTTTATTCTAGCTTCTGTTAAAGTAAGTCTATCTATAAAAGCAGCTTTTACTCCAGCAGTTTTAGCTTTTTCAACATCTATACTGTTGATTTTTAAAATTTCACTGCAGTTAGCCATAAGAGCATCAGCAGATTTTAAAAGAATTGCATTTTTAGTTTTAGTAGATAGTTGTGCTATCTGAGTTTCTGCCTCTTTTGCAGCAGAACATAGATTTTCAATGTACATATTACAATTAACCTCCTATTTTTTTACAGTCAAATACTGTTCCAATATCTTTTCCTTCAATTAAGTCATCTATATACACAGGGTTTGAACCATCAAGTATAGCCATAATTACCCCATGGTCATAACATTTTCTTGCAGCTAGAAGTTTAGTTTCCATTCCTCCTACGCTAAATTCACTTCCTTTTTCTCCACCCATAGAAAGAACATCATCAGTTACTTTTTTAACATAAGGTATTCTTTTTGCTTCAGGATGAGTCTTAGGATTTGCATCATAAAGTGCATCTATATCAGTTAGAATAACAAGCAGGTCAGCTTTTAAAAGAGCTGCAACACTTGCTGATAATCTGTCGTTATCACTAAATTCAATTTCGAAAGTTGAAATAGTGTCATTTGCATTGATAATAGGGATTACACCAAAGTCAAGAAGAGTTTCAAGGGTATTGTTTGTATTTGTTTTTCTTTCCCCAGGTCTGAAGTCATCTTTTGTCAGAAGTATCTGAGCAACTCTTTGGTTGTATTCACCTAAAAAGTTTTGATAGATGTGCATAAGTTCCATTTGACCTACTGCTGCAGCAGCTTGTTTTTCTCTTGTAATAGTTGGTCTCTTTTTAAAATTAAGAGATTTTGATCCTACACCGATTGCTCCAGAAGTAACTAAAATTACTTCTCTACCTTGATTTCTTAAATCAGCTAAAATCCAAGCTAATCTATTTATTAAATTTAAATTAAGATTTCCATTTGGATAAGTAAGAGTTGAAGTTCCAACTTTGATAACTACCCTTTTGGATTTTTTGATCCTCTCTTTGATTTCTTTTTCCATATACAATCACCTTAAAATTATTATTGATAATATATATTATACAGGTAAAAGTAATTTTTTAGTACCTTTTTTTTTAAAAAAGATAATTTCCTTGTTTTTTTTATATTTTCATCTTATAGTTAAAGTATGGGACAAAACTTGAGGGAGGGAAAAATGGAAAGATTAAATTTAAAAGATTTTTTATATTATAACTATTTATCAGGAATTGAGAGCTCTCCAAATGAGGAGAAAATTGCATTTGTAACTCACAGAGCAGATGTGGATATAAATAACTACAAATCTTACATCTGGATTATGGATGCAGCTACAAAGGATTATTTTCAACTTACAGGATTAGGAGAGGAGAGTAATTTTGAGTGGCTTGACAATGAAACTCTTTTATTTTCTACAATTAGAAATGAAAAATTGAAAAAGAAAGTGGAAGAGGGAGAGGAGTGGAGCAGTTATTATTCAATCTCTATAAATGGAGGGGAAGCTCGTGAATATATGAGAATACCTCTAAATGTAATAGATTTAAAGGTTATAGATGAGGATAACTTTATAGTTATGGCTCCATATGATAATTACGGTATAAGGTTGAATGATTTAAGTGGAGAACAACGTGCACAGGCTATTGAAAAGATAAAAGAAAATAAGGATTATGAGGTTTTAGATGAGATTCCATTCTGGAGAAATGGTGGAGGATTTACAAATAAGAAGAGAAACAGACTATATCTATATAACAGAAAAGAGGATACAATTTTACCTATAACAGATAAATTGACAGATGTTGAAGATTTTTCATATAGAGATGGAAAAATTCTTTACATTGGAAACTCATTTTCAGATAAAAAAGAGCATAAATCAGGAATATTTATTTATGATGTAGAGAGTCAAAAGAGTAAAACAGTTGTACCATTAGGAGAGTATTCAGTAAGCTTTGCAAAATTTATGGAAGATGGAGTAATATGCGGTTTAAACGATCAGAAAAAACATGGTATAAATCAGAACCCTGATTTTTATATGATAAAAGATGGAAAGATAGAACTTTTAAAACATCATGACACATGGATGGGAAATACTGTAGGATCTGACTGCAGATTTGGTGGAGGAGAAACTTTTAGAGTAAGAAAAGACAGACTTTATTATGTTACAACTAAGATGCATTGTGCTAATATCTATACAATTGATATCCATGGTAATGAGACTCAGGTAACAGATATAGAAGGATCTGTTGATTCTTTTGCAATGTGTGGAGATGAGATATTCTTTATAGGCATGGTAGGATTAAGACTTCAGGAGATATATGACTTTAAGGATGGAAAAGAAAAAATAATTACAGATTTTAACGAGGGAATATATAGTGATACAACTCTTGCAAAACCTGAAAAATTTAATTTTATAAATGATGGAATAGAGCTTGAAGGATGGGTACTAAAACCTGTTGATTATGAGGAAGGAAAGATATATCCAGGAATACTTGATATACATGGTGGACCAAAGACTGTTTATGGAGAGGTATTTTATCATGAGATGCAGGTATGGGCAAATATGGGGTACTTTGTATTCTTCTGTAATCCACGTGGTGGAGATGGTAGAGGAAATGAGTTTATGGATATAAGAGGAAAATATGGTACTGTTGACTATGATGACCTTATGAAATTTACTGACAAGGTTCTTGAAACATATCCAATAGATTTAAAAAGAGTAGGAGTAACTGGAGGATCATATGGTGGATTTATGACTAACTGGATAATAGGTCACACTGACAGATTTGCCTGTGCAGTATCTCAAAGAAGTATAGCTAACTGGTTTTCAAAATTTGGGACAACTGATATAGGTTACTATTTTAACGTGGATCAGAATGCTTCAAGTCCATGGGATAATCCTGAAAAACTTTGGTGGCATTCACCAATGAGATATGCAAACAAGGCTAAAACACCTACACTTTTTATACATTCTCAGGAAGATTATAGATGCTGGCTTGCAGAGGGACTACAGATGTTTACATCTTTAAAATATCATGGAGTACCAGCAAGACTTTGTATGTTTAGAGGAGAAAATCACGAACTTTCAAGAAGTGGTAAACCTAAGCATAGAGTAAGAAGACTTGAGGAAATGACACAGTGGTTTGAGCACTATTTAAAAAAATAATAGTTGACACTAATAGGGAGAAAATATAATCTCCCTATTTTTAAATAAAATAATGTCATAATTTAATAAAAAAAGGTGAAATTAGGGACTTAATGTGCTATAATAAAAGTTAATTAAAAAAAGAACAAATGGAGGTGGGCATTTTGAAAAAAGCCAACTATATTATGATGACACCAGGGCCTACTATGGTTAGAGAAAATGTAACACATACATATACACACTATTATGGAAACTCAGATTTTGATGAGAACTTCTTTGAATTTTATGGAAAAGTATGTAAAAAAGTAGGAAAGATATGGGGAGCTAAGAAAGCTCAAAATATTATAATGTGTGGAGAGGGAATGCTAGGATTAGATTCAGCTTGTGCTTCTCTTACAGAAAAAGGGGATAAAGTTCTTGTTCTTTCAAATGGAATATATGGAAAAGGATTTAAAGAACTTATTGAAAACTATGGTGGAGAGGTTACTTTATTTGAAAGTGACGATAAAGATGCTATAGATAAGGATAAACTTAGAGTATTTTTAGAGCAACATAAAGATGAAGGATTCAAATATGCAACAGTAGTACACTGTGATACACCTTCAGGAGTGTTAAATGATATAAAAGATATCTGTAAAACACTTAAATCTATGGGAATTATGACAGTGGTAGATACAGTATCTGCATTTGGAGGAACTGAAGTAAAAGTTGATGAATGGGGAATTGATATTGCTCTAGGAGCAAGCCAAAAAGTACTTTCATCAAATACAGGACTTACAATTATGGCTATAAGTGATGATGCATGGAAAGCTATTGAAAACAGAAAGACACCTATTCCATCTTTCTACTGTAACCTTTCATACTGGAGAAACTGTGTAAAGGAAAAATTCTTCCCATACACTATGCCAATTGCAGATATAGTAGCTTTAAGTACAGCAGTAGACAATATGTTTGAAGAGGGTCTTGATAAGATTATCGAAAGACACTACATAAGTGCTGAAACAACTAGAAGCAGACTTATGGAAATGGGATTTGACCTATATTTAAAAGGAGGATATTCTCCAACAGTTACAGCTTTCTGTATTCCAGAAGGATATGACCTTAATGAGATATATAAACATATGCTTGAAAAATATGAAGTAATGCTTGGAAAATCTTATGGATACCTTGCAGACAAAGTGCTTCGTATTGGACATATGGGAGAAAACTCACGTTTCTATAGAATTGACTATACTTTAGGAGCATTGGAAAAAACTTTAAAAGATTTGAAAAAATAATAAAGTGTATATAAAGAGAAACAATTGTAGAGAAGTTAGCAAAAATTTGGTATAAAATCTCTCAAAATTTAAAAAACTTGAATTTTATTGGATATAATATTATAATAAAATGACGCCTTGGTTTAAAAATGTATTTTTTTAAATAGATTTGGAGTCGTAATTCTAGTTTTTTAGGAGGGAAAATGTATCTAGAAATAATTTTTAATGTTCTTGGAGGTCTTGGAATTTTCCTTTATGGAATGGATAACATGTCTTCAGGAATGCAAAAATTAGCTGGAAGAAGACTTAAAAAGTTTTTGGCTGTGTTGACTACCAATAGGGTTGTTGCTATTCTTGTCGGTATTGGAATAACAATGCTTGTACAGTCATCATCTGTAAGTACTGTTATGACAATAGGATTTGTTAACGCTTCTTTATTGACATTAAAACAGGCTTTAGGAGTAATATTTGGAGCTAACATAGGTACTACAGTTACTGGTTGGATTCTGGCTTTAAATGTTGGTAAATATGGGTTACCAATCGTAGGAGCTGCAGCTATAGCTCATATGTTTTTAAAAAGTGATAAAGCAAAAACAAGAGCCTTAACTGTTATGGGACTTGGAATGATTTTCTTAGGTCTTGAACTTATGAGTAATGGATTAAAACCTGTAAGATCTATGCCTGAATTTGTAAGCATGTTTGGTATGTTCTCAGCAAATACATATTTTGGTGTAATAAAAGTTGCTGCAGTTGGAGCTTTAATTACTGCAGTTGTGCAATCTTCATCTGCAACTTTAGGTATTACTATTACTTTAGCAGGACAAGGACTTATAGACTATAGAACAGCAGTTGCACTTGTGTTAGGAGAGAACGTAGGAACAACAATAACAGCTATTTTGGCTACTTTGCATGCCAATGTAAATGCTAGAAGAGCAGCATATGCTCATACTATAATAAATCTCCTTGGAGTGGTGTGGGTAACAGCGTTATTCCCATTTTTCCTAAAATATCTATCACTTATTTGTGACCCAGAGAAGAATATGACTGTTGCAATAGCTACTGCTCATACATCTTTTAACGTAGCAAACGTGCTTCTATTTACACCTTTTATAGGATATCTTGCAAGTTTTCTATGTAGAGTTATCAAAGATGATGGAAAAGTTGATAACAGAGTTACTAAGATTGATAAACTTATGCTTAAAAACTCAAACATAGTTGTTGAACAAACAAGAGTAGAGATACTTACAATGGGTAAAATGATACAAAATATGTTTGATGAATTGGCTTTAACTTATAAAAATTCTCTTGAACTTACAGATGAAAAAGTAAAAGATATGCGTAAGATAGAGGATGATATTGACCTTTATCAAAAAGAGATTACAGATGCAAACTTCTATATTTTAAATAACAAAGATATAAACGAAAGCTTAAGAATAGATATAAGAAATAACCTTCTTGTTTCAGACGAATATGAAACTGTAAGTGACTATTTGATGAGAATAACAAATAGTATGAAAAAACTTCTTGATAATGAGATTCCACTTACTGAGCAGGAAATGAATGTTGTATTAAAACTTCATGAGAAGACAAATCATTTCTTCAAAAGAATAGATGTGGGATTTCAGGATAGAGATGGAATAAGAATAAAAGAGAGCCTTATAATCGGAAAAGAGATTACTTCTGTTTATAAGAATGCTAAGAGATCTAGTATGGACTTTGGTGCTAAAGCTGATGCAACTACTCTTTCTACTACTAAGTTTATGGACATCATCAACTCTTACAGAAGAGTAAGTGACCACTTGGTAAATATAATTGAAGGTTATGCTGAAAAGAAAAAATAAATTTAATTTTTGACTTAAAAAGACTGAGATCTGATCTCAGTCTTTTTTATATATTAGGAAATTATAATTTGAATAATAAGATAGAAAGTAGGTGAGAAATAGAA
>NZ_JADRHM010000086.1 GCF_018205345.1 Fusobacterium sp. DD2 | reverse complement strand
CCATTGCTACGTTAAACAATGGCTTTTATCGTATCTTTCTCCTTCTCATTTTTTCAACAGGTATAGAAGTTCCTGCTTTGTAGATTTTCCCATTTTTTTATAAGCAGCTTAGAGATTGCTGCCTTGTTACCTTCTCACCTTTTGTTCCGCTGGTTAGAGCTCCTGCAACTTTCATAAAACGTATCTTAATTGATGTGATATTCTACCATATTTTATAAGGAGATTCAATAAAAACAGATGATTTTTCTCAAATTTTACTCTCTATAGGAGAATAAAGTTTAAAACTTAACTCTTAATTCAACTCCGCCATTAAGAGCTTTATCAACTGTTGAATATCCAACTTTGACTGCTGCTCCATAGCTTTCGTTTTCTATTCCTAATCTTCCTACTACACCTACATCTATTTTTTCTCTCTTCTCTCTAGGAAGTCTGTAGTAATCAGCAGTAGTTCTATTTACTCTTGCTCTCATCTGAACCTTGTCTATGTTTCCAAACTCTCTTGACACATTAGCATCAACAGATGCTACAAGTTTATTTGTTTCAAGAGGTGTATCATATTTTACTTCCACTCCTGCATTTGGTAATACACTTATATAGTCTTTAGATTTAACATCAAGTCTCATCTCTCCACTATTTTCATGTATCTTACTAATTCTTCCACCTGCAAGATCTACACCTGCATAAGGTTCAACTGTAAAGTGCTCAGATAATCTATAGTTAACTCCTAATGTGTTATCTAAAAATACTCCATAAGAGTGATATTTAGATTTAGCTTTAAATATATCATCAACTACAAGATATCTTCTATCCATCTTTCTGTAAGAACCTTCAAGTCCTGCTTTCCATGTCCAGTTAAATTCATTGTTGTATCCATAAGCATTTGACTTATAATATCCAATCTGACCTGTAATTGCTTTCTCTTTAGATCCATCTATATCTTTAAATTTGAACTGCTCATTAGCCATTCCTAAGAACATTCCACTGCTTTCTCCAAGTCTTACAGTTTCATTGTTATTAAGTACAAATACACCTTGAACATCACGTTTGAAGTCAACAGCTTTTCCTTTTCTTGAATTTACGTTGTTATGTTCTCCAAAGAATTTAACCTTCATAGTATCTTTAGTATTAGTTTGCCAGTTCATAAGATCATCAAACTCTCTGTAGAAGCTGTTGTGACTTGACATTACTCTTTTTGCAGTATTGATATACTGTCTACCTAACATCTCATCTACAGCCTGATCAAACAGCACTTTTTCATTTTTACCAATAGCTGTAATTTTATTAAACAAAGTTTTTTCACGACTTCCTATAGCCTCAACTCCATATCTTTGTTCCATTCCTTCTAAGAAGTTATATGTATTTTTATCTCCTGCAAACTTAGTATATGGAACTTTTACCATTACCACTTTTTCTAAAAGTCCTTTATCTTCTGTTTGAGTAAGGTCAGCCATCCAAGTAAGTGAACCTGAATATACTCTCCATTTCTCAATTTGAGGGTTAGCCTGAATAGTAGCATTGTAAGGAGTAAGTTTCTTACCTTCCACTACAATACGTTTATCATTTACATCTTCTGAAGCTTCAGCACCTATTATTAAGTCTGCTTTCTTAACCTTTTTAAGAGCACTTAATCCAACTATAGGTTTTGTATATCTTGTAAGCTTAGTATCAATATACATACCGATAGTTGAAATATCCATATCATGATATTCCTTTTCCTCTCCAGTTACTACTACAGGCTCTACAGGCTTACCGCCTACTTCTATATTTATTACATTATCCTTTACCTGAAGTTTTACATATTCAGCTATCTTAACAGGAGAATCTCCAGCAGACGCCTCCTCAATGTCAGTAGAATCAACTCCAGTTATAATGATATCTCCATAGTTTTTAATTATTCCAGGATTCTTACCTAAAAGGTCACCTTTTGAAGCTATACCAGTAGCACTCTGTGCATCAAGTATTATCTTACCAGTAGCTGTATTTGTAAATACTGCACCATCTTTAACTACTACTCCAACTATATCTTTAAGTCCAGAACCTGCAGTTTTAATAGTACCGCTGTTGATACCATTAGCTCCATGGTCTATATAAATTCCTGTTGTTCCATCAGCTGAAAGGACAATATCTTTTCTATTTTCTACAGTAGTACCACTTCCTGTACCATACATTCCGATACCACCTTTTCCAGATACTTTTATCTCTCCATTATTGATGATAGTTCCTGTCTGATCTCTGGCTGGATTTTTATCATTAGTAAATCCTGCAGCCATTCCAATTCCATAATAAGTTATAGTTTTATCTGTACCTGGAATAACTAACTCTTCAGCTTTACCAACTGCAATCTTACCATAGTTTGTACCTTGTGCATTTTCATTTACATATATTCCAACATTACCGTATCCTGTTGAGAAATCTATATTTCCACGATTTTCAACTTCTCCAGCAGAGTATATACCATAGTTGTTGTTTCCTGTAGATTTAATATCTGTATTGTTTTTAACTTTTCCTGTTTTGTCTGCTGAGTAGATAAATATTGTTTCATTTCCAAGATTATTTACAGGAGCTGCTGAGATATTAAGAGTATTTCCACTTCCCTGGTCTACAAATCCAAAGCTGTTATCTCCTATTTCAAGGTTGAATCCATTTCCTGCTGTGACATTTTGATTAGATCCACTTACAAGAACTCCAGTAGCTTTCTTTTCTCCAACTTTAATCTTACCACCAGTTAAAGACAGATTGTTCTTATCAGAGATTATTCCTACTCCACCTTTTCCAACAGTAATATTCCCAGAAGATGCAATCTCTCCACCATAGATACCAACTGATCTGTCTCCAGCTTTGATATCTCCACTGTGATTTACACTTCCATTAGCTGCATAAATTCCTATAGAGTAGTTACCTGTAAGTGGATTTGCAATCTCTATCTTACCTGTATTTGTTACATTTCCTTCATTAGATATAATTCCATATCCTCTTTGAAGTTCAATTTTTCCATTATTTGTAATATTACTGCTTCCAAGTTTGTTATCTACATATGTACCAATAAATCTTGTATTTCCATTGGTATCAGAAGATTTAATATTAAGATCAGTTACAAAGTTCTGGTTGTTTCCGCCGTCAATATATATTCCTATTCCTTGACCATTATTTTCTCCTGCATATTTAATTTCAAGAGTTTTATTTCCAACTACTTTACTATCCTTATCAAGGTAAATTCCAACACCGTTGTTATTAAGTTTGATTCCATAATCTGTATTTAGAACTATATCAGAATTTTTAGCAAATACACCAATATCTCCACTGCCATTAAGGACAATATCCTCACTTCCACTTCCTGCAAGATTGATATTTGCACCCTTTCCTTCAACAACTATTCCGTAAGAGTTATTACTGTTAACATTTATCTTACCACTGTTAGTGATTTCTGCATCTTCTCTATTTAGCTGAGTATATCCTAAAGTTTCATTGTTGTTAGCATAGATACCAACAGATCCATCACCGTTTATAGTGATTTCACCTTTATTAACTACAGTGAATACCTTTTCATTTGGATCATTTCGAGCCAGAGATTGACCTGCAGAAAGTTTTTTATCTGTTCCAAATTTCTTAGAAGCTTCAAGGTTTGCCTTAGATCTTGCACTTGCAAAAGCAACTATTCCCTGACCACTCTCTGTAATATTAATCTTACCATTTGCATCATTTGTAATTGTACTTCCATTTATTCCATATGCACCTATACCTCTATCCACCTGGATAAGGTTTTTATTATTGATATTTCCGAAGTTTACACTTAGTGCAGTACCCATATTTGAAGTACCAGCTAAGATATTTATCTCACCACTGTTTTCATATCCGTTATTTTCATTTGTTGTAACATCTTCATGAGAGGCTATAGCAAGTCCAGTTCCATCAGTTGAACTGATTGTCATTCCATTAGGAATAACTATCTTTTCATTTGAAAGTACCAGGTGTTTAAAATCTCCTACATCTGCTGGATCACTTAGATTCATACTTTTAGCAAAATTAAAAGTTCCATCTAATAAGTATGTCTTGTAGTCATGACCATCTGGATTGATAGAGTTAACCTTCATTTCGTCCTTAACATTCGCCAGTAGATTTTCATTTCCAGTCCATGTAATGCTTTTTTCTTTAAGTATTTCGAGAATTACATCATTACCAGTAAATTTTAAATCTATATTCGACATACCATTGTATAGTTGAGACCCCGCACCTGCACTATAGTCACCTTTAAGGGCACTCATGAGTATTCCTCTTTCCATCTCAATAACTGTATGTCCAGTAAAGTTAATTTTACCTCCATTTTCAGCATAGAATGGAGTTGTAGTGTGTTCTCCCTGTACCTTTCCATGGATAAGTTTTCCACCGCCAAAATTAACAGTTCCACCATTAGTTGCAATAAGTCCACCATTTTCTCCATTTACAATCTCATTGTTTGGAGAATTAAGATTTACCACAGCTTTATCTCCTACTGCAAGAGCTCCTACACCATT
The DNA here is from genome assembly GCF_018205345.1 of Fusobacterium sp. DD2. Lineage (NCBI taxonomy): Bacteria > Fusobacteriati > Fusobacteriota > Fusobacteriia > Fusobacteriales > Fusobacteriaceae > Fusobacterium > Fusobacterium sp. DD2. The sequence continues at coordinate 4,069 of NZ_JADRHM010000086.1, read as the reverse complement.
GATTACAGCCTTTCCGTCTATATTTACAACTGTATCTTCAGTACTTTCCATAGAGTTTGCATATCCACCGATATTATTATATTTCTTTCCAGCCTCTGTTACCATATCATCTGTTGCTTTGATATTTCCTTTGATATTTACCTTTCCACCTTTTCTTGCATACCCAATTATTGAAGAATATTGAGTTGCAACAGTATCAAAACTATTATTATCACTATTTTTAGTAGAGATAGCATTTACAATTCCTTTATTATCTCCCATAAAAGCTATTCCCTCTTTAGAAGTAACAGTAAGAGGTATATGAATATTTATCTCTGATGATTTTCCTTCTAATTCATCTAAGCCCTCAGGAGTGATAGGAGTATCACTTCCAGGAGATACAGGTTTTGCTCCCAATTCGTGATCTTCCTGTTTCCATATTCCTTCTGCATAAGTAATTATAGTTCCAGTAGCTGCATCCTTATCAGCAGTAGTTTTACCATTTATTCCATCAGTAAATTCTGAACTTGAATTAGTTATAAAATACTTATTGCTACTATATCCTACATCAACTGCTGTACCTTTTTGAGCAGCAATCATAATAGCATCTTTAGCATATTTACCAAAACGTATATCAATTTTTCCCACTTCAAGATTGTGGATTTTATCATCATCAAAACTTTTAAGTTTTTCCCCTTTACCTTGACCACCAGGAATCGCAGCATATCCCTTTATTGGCAAACCTAAATGTTCACTTGGAATAATTCCAGGTCTTTGACCTGAAATAGCCAAAATTCCAACAGCTCCATCAACTGTTTTAGGAGTATACTCTTTACGAGTATCTTCATCATGTAATTGACCTAATTTAGTCTGCTCACTTGTATCTCCAGAAGACAGCTTATCTCCAATTGTAGCTTTTACATCTATCTCACCTTGGTATATTCCAATATATGGACCTTTTTGATAAGAATTAAGGTCTGCTTCTGCATAATTATTATAACCAGAACCCTCAATAAATAATTTAGGTATAGGGCCTGGCATCTTATCTCCAAAAAATAGGACTTTTGTTTCATCACCATATAGTTTTGCATCATTTACTTTTATATAAGAGTGGTAATTCTCACTGGGTTTTCCTTTACCAAATAGTGTCTTTCCCCAATCTGGAGAATAACTATATGAAGTTAATACTATATTTGAAGCACCATCCATTGTTATTTCTCCATCACTTTTAAATTCTTTAGGTGGCTGAAATCCAACTGTCAAATATACGTTATTATTTTTACCATACATATTTACCTTTGTATCACCTTTAAATGCTCCTGGTCGCTCTGCACCGTAATTTAAATATAGTAGTACTATGGAAGGCATTGCATAAAATACCGTATTTTCAGTTCCATACATATTGACTGTTGATTTTTCACCCTCTACAATTCCTGCTTGCCACCCTTCACTAGTTGCAAAAGCAGCATGTCCATAAAGATTTACATCCATATCTTTTATAGTTACATATCCAGCAGTATGAAATGTAGTTGTTCCTAAAGTAGGACGTTGAGGTCCTGCATATGTTTCTCCCCCATCGTGACCTGAACCTATATCTTCATATCCATCCTTATCTTTACCAAAATATCCACGAATATGTAGTTCAAGTTTATCATTACCTTTTCCATCATTATACTCAAGCCCATCTATCACAGCATGACTCCCAGTATATCTATAAATTATTGTTATTGGTCTCTTATTTTTTGGTATATCTTCTACACGTCCTTTAATATCTTTAAAATAATATATTCCACCATTTACAGCAGCACGTTTCTCTTTTGGTATATCTCCATTTTCATCTAAACCATCCTTCCACGCATCACGAACCATTCCCGAATAGATTACTGCTCGCCCTGGATGATGCCGTGAATTATGATTATCATAAATCGCCCATTGCCCTCCTGAAATCTTATTTCCATTAAAATAGAAATCAGTAAAAGGAGCTGCTTTAGGTGATACTATATTTACCACTCTGTCTTTAGGCTCTATCTTAGGCAGTTTTACTTCTGCTATTTCAGGTGTATTTATTACAAATTCTGGCATTACAGGCTTTGTTATCTCTATTTTAGGTACCTTTACTTCTACATTATCCACAGTTTTAGGTACTATTGAAGCATATCTTACAATTGTTCTAATAGGTTCATAAAACTCTGTAACAGTAGGTAGTCCATATTTCATTTGAGTCGTAGAAATATTCTTCTCTGTAGTTTTAATAATACTTGCATAATTGGCGCTTAAAGGTGAAATATCTCTTTGTAATATGTCACTACTTCTGATAAATATCCCTTTATATGGATAATACTTGTTTATATCTCTGTTTTTATTTTTTGATCTTGTACGATACCAGTTTACTCCTAACTGCCAAGATCTCTCCCATGGTTTTATTACCTGTTTTCCCTGCTCTAAAAGTTGAAGAATATTCATATCTATATGCTTAATTCCATCTTCAGTTAAATTAATCAAATTTTGAACTCTTTCCTTTTCACTTTTAACATCAGTTCCAAGCTGTTCTCTTGTTGGTACAGTTTCAACGATTTCCTGTTCAACTTTTATCTCTTCTGAATAAGCCAGGTTTCCATTTATTAGAAATGCTATAAGTAGCCCTACTGAATAGCTTAATTTCTTGGACTTTTTCAGAAATCTTTTAACACTTTTCTCTGCTTCATCTATATTGTTCATAATTCCCCCTAGTATTATAAAAAAACATTATGCAATATTAATTTTAAAATAGTTAATTTCAAATTGACAACTTGTGACAAATTAAAGAATTTTTTGTGTTTTATTTTTCATTATAACATGTTTAATTTGCAAAAGCAATATAATAAAGAATATTCACATATTTCAACTTCTTATTTTTTATAAAAGAGTAGATTATATATACAGTTTAGATTAAATAATTATAAAAATTTCGTTCACACAAATGACATTTTACAAATAATACTATCCTTATTTGACAATACTACATCATGTATAGTATCATTTAATTATCAATGATAATATTTTTATGTTTTAAAGGAGATATGCCATGATTAATAACTTTAAAGATATTCTTGAAAAAGAAATTGAAACTTTCTTAGAAACAAAACTGGAAAATAAGTATAGAATTGTAAAACATGACCCTATAAATGATACAATAATAGCAATTTCTCTTGAACCAATTCCTGAGAAATACAATAACAACTTTCACAGGGGAGAGTTTGCACTAAGAGCTATAGTACTGGATAACTACAATGAAATTCATATAAGCAACCTGGCTTGTACTGGTATCTTTAAAGGAAAAGGAATGGCTAAAAAATTGATAGAAGTGATTTATCAGAAGGGAAAAGAGTATGATTATAACACTTTTCTTGTAAATATCTCACCTTCTTTTTTTAATAGTATGAGAAGAAGAAAAGCAGAAGTTATCAGTAAAAAAATCATGAAAATCACAGATGAAACAGATTTGACAAGTATAAGAAATACTCCAAAAGCATATAGTCATGAAATTGCTAAATGCAAAAATGTCAAGGAAGAGTTTTTACCATATCTCCCAGTTCATTCAAATGCAATATCTTTTATAAAGTGGAAACAAAGAAATATTGACTATATTCTATCTGATTTTGAATTTACTAATGTTAGAAATATTATGAAAGAAGAAAAAAATAATAAACTGTTTCTTCCAGATTTTGATATGGAATATATAATTGATACATATTTCAATCCAGAAGACCCATATAGCATGGATAAGGAGATTTGCGAGCAGTTCTACTTTTATATCTGGAAGACAAATCCTATTATAGATCTGTTGAAAAAGACTGGAACAGGATATACAATTATAGACAGACACAATCATGAACTTTGTACTTTAAGTTCTGGTGAGTTTTATAAGTATTCTCCTATCTCATTTGAAGATATAGATGATTTAAAAAGAAAGATGTCAAATGAATTAAATTCTGACATCCTAAACATCTTAATCTGGGCAAAGAACAAAGATAAAGTTATATTTCATGCAATATAAAAAAAGCTGAGTAACATTTTTAAAAAAATGTTTTACTCAGCTCTCTTTTTTGTA
>NZ_JADRHM010000085.1 GCF_018205345.1 Fusobacterium sp. DD2 | reverse complement strand
ATAAAAAAACTTAATTATATAATCAATGAAAATATATATTTTAAATACTGTCTCAAAAATATAAATAATACTACGATTATAGAGAGAAAAATTTAAAAATAATACATTATTTTTCAAAAAAATGAAAAAATATATTGATTAAATGTTGTATATATAATATAATAATGGCAACGTTTATATTATTAAATTTGAGGTGTGATATGAAAAACAATAAGATTTTATTAAGCATTATGACTTTATTATTGACTTGTAGCGCTTATGCTGTTGAGTTTAAACCAGGAACATATGTTGGTGAAGCAAAAGGTTACAGAGGAGATTTTAAAGCAGAAGTAACAGTATCAAAAGACAAAATTGAAAAAATTAATGTAGTTGAAAATGGAGATACTCCAATTTTATCAGATGCAGCTGTAAGAAAAGTATCTGAAAATATAATTAAGTATCAAAGTTTAAGGGTTGACGGTGCAGCAGGAGCTACTTCTTCTTCAAGAGCAGTAGAAAGAGCTGTAAAAAATGCGCTTAAAAATTCTGGTGCAGATATGAAAGCATTAAATAAAAGACCAAAAATAGAAAAAGTTGCACAATTAAAGAAAGAAACTGTAAATGAAGATGTTGTAGTTATAGGTGCTGGAGGAGCAGGACTTGTAGCAGCAATAGAGGCAAAATTAAATGGGGCACAAAATGTAGCTGTATTAGAAAAAATGGCATTTGCTGGAGGAAATACACTAATTTCTGGAGGAGAATATGCAGCTCCTAATAACTGGATTCAAGAAAAAGAAGGAATTAAAGACAGTCCAGATACATTCTACAATGACATCTTAAAAGGTGGAGACAATGAAGGAGATCCAAAATTAGTTAGAGTATTAGCTGATAATGCACTAGATGGAGCAAAATGGTTAAGAGACTATGTAAATGTTTCTTTTGAAGATAGACAATTATTCTTTGGTGGACACTCAGTAAAAAGAAGTCTTGTACCAAAAGATGCTACTGGTGTTGAAATGATTAAAAAATTACTTGCTAAAGCTGATGAGTTAGGAATTAAAGTATATTATGAAACTCCAGCAAAAGAACTTATTATGGATAAAGATAGAGTTGTAGGAGTTAAAGCAACAAGTGAAACAACTGAATATACATTTAATGCTAAAAATGGTGTAATTATTGCAAGTGGTGGATTTGGTTCAAACGTTCAAATGAGAATGAAATATAATAAGGATATAGATGAAAGCATACTATCTACTAACACAGTTGGAATAACTGGTGACGGTATTGAAATGGCTCAAAAAATAGGAGCTAAAACTGAAGATATGCAATATATTCAAACTTACCCAACTTGTGACCCTATAAGTGGTGCACTATTATACTTTGGTGACGTTAGACTTGCTGGTGGAAGTATCTTAATTAACCAGGAAGGAAAACGTTTTGTTGAAGAGTTACAAAGAAGAGACGTTATCTCTATGGCTATAAAGAAACAAACTGGAAGCGTAGCTTACCAATTCTGTGACCAAGCTCAAGTTGATAACTCAGGAGTAGCTAAAAATCATAAAGGTGAAGTTGAATACCTATTCAATAACAAACTGCTTGTAAAAGCAAACAGTATTAAAGAAGCTGCTGATTTCTTTGGAATAGATGCAAAAGAATTAGAAAAAACAGTTGAAAAATACAATCAATATGCTAGAGATGGAAAAGACCTTGAGTTTAACAAGAGAGGAAAATTAACTCCATTTACAAAAGAAGGACCTTTCTATATTATGAAAGCAGTTCCAGCTGTTCACCACACTATGGGTGGATTAAAAATTGATGAAGATGCAAGAGTAATAGGAGCAAAAGGACAACCTATAAAAGGATTATTTGCAGCAGGAGAAGTTACTGGAGATATCCACGGAACTAACCGTTTAGGTAGTGACGCTATTGCAGATATTACAGTATTCGGTAAAATTGCTGGTAAAAATGTAATGTTAGAAAAATAAGATAAATAAATATAACCCCTGTAGTTGCTACAGGGGTTTTTTGTTTTTATAAAAATATTGAAATAATTTGAATTATTAAATAAGAAAATCCCCCCCTGTGTAGGGGGAGATTTTCTTATTTGGGGGGTAATCTAGAACTTAACTCTAAATTCTAAACCACCATTGATGGCTTTATTTGCACTAGAGTATCCAGCTTTAAGAGCTACACCGTAGCTTTCATTTTCAACACCTATTCTACCAACAACACCAATAGTTGCATTATCTTTCTTATCATTTACTAAGCTGTAGTATCCAGCACTAGTTCTATTAACTTTAGCTTTCATTGTATTATCATAGATGTTTCCAACTTCTTTAGATACATTTACATCTACTGATGTAACTATAATATTTTTACCAGCAGGAATATTATATTTAGTTTTGACTCCAGCATTTGGAACTACACTGTAATAATCTTTAGATTTAACATCTAATCTTATTTCACCTTTGTTTTCGTGAATCTTTCCAACTTTTCCAACTGCAAGATCTAATCCAGCATAAGGTTCAACAATTAAGTTTTCAGTGACTCTATAATTTCTTCCTACTCTATTATCTATGAATACTCCGTAAGTATTGTATTTAGATTTAGCATGGAATATATCATCAACTACTAGATATTTACGATCCATTCTTCTATATGATCCTTCAATACCAGCTTTCCATGTCCAGTTAACCTCGTTGTTGTATCCATAAGCATTTGATTTGTAGTATCCAATTTCTCCAGTTATAGCTTTTTCCTTAGATCCACCAATATCCTTAAATTTGAATTGTTCATTAGCAACTCCACCGAAGAATCCGCTACTTTGTCCAAGTCTAACAGTTTCATTATTATTAAGAATTATTACACCTTGTGCATCTCTTGTGTAATCATTTACATCAAGTTTACCAGATCTATATTTACTTGTTTCACCAAAAACTTTAACTTTCATAGTATCTTTTGTTTCTGTTCTCCAATGCATTAGGTTATCAAATTCTCTTGCAAATGTGTCGTGACTTGTTCTAACTCTTCTTAGAGTATTAGAGTATTGGTTACCCTTCATTTCATTTACAGCTTGTTCGAATAGTTCAGGTTCTCCTTTTCCTATTCCATTTAACTTAGTGAATACAAGTCTTTCTCTGCTTCCTAATGGCTCAATACCATATCTTTGTTCAATACCATCTAATTCATTATAAAGATCCTGATTAATTATGTTTCCATCTTTATCTTCTGCTGCTATTGTATATGGTATTTTTTGTAGTACAGCATATTCAAATGCTGATTTACTAGCAGTTTCTTTAATTGTACCTAACCAAGTTAAGCTTCCAGCATGTATATCAAATCTTATTTCAGCATTGTTACTCTTAAGTTTTTTAACAACTTCGTTATAAGGATCCATGATATTTTCTCCAACTTCTATTGTTTTAGCATTTGTATATTCTGTTGCTTCAATACCTAAGATTAAATCAAGAGCATCTATGTTGCCTATTGTATCAAGACCTTCAATTGGTTTAGTGAAGTTTATACCAGATGTATCAACATACATTCCAAGGTTATTAATCATGGAATCAGTTATGTGGTCTTGCATATGGAAGTTAGAGATATTCATGATATCATTATTAATAGTGATTTCTTCTATCTTATGTGAATTATCCACTGGATTTATAGTATCGATTCTAACAGGATTTACTTCTTTTCCATCTATTATAACTTCGATATTTCCAGTTTTTGGATTTTTCTTCATTGCTACGTCACCAAGAGATTTTTCAGGTTTACTTGCAGTTACAGTTGCAATTTGGTAAGAATTTACAGAAGTATCATCAGATTCCACACTATTTACAACAATTGTACCTTTCTCTTTAATTTCACTGTTAACCTGGTAGATACCGTTATTGCTAGAACCATCGACTATAATTCTACCGTAGTTTTTAATAACGGCATTATTAACAGCAAATATTGCATTTATACCAGTCTTAGTTGCATCTGTAATTTCAATAGTACCGTGGTTTTCTCCTACAGCTCCGTCATCAATATACATACCAATAGCTTTGTTTTCAGAAATATTGATTGTACCTTTGTTGACTGCTTTTGATCCACGTCCTATAGCAAATATTCCTATGCTGCCCTCTTTATCTACTTCAATAGTACCTTTATTGACTATCGTGGAAGTTGAAATTATTTCCTTAGTTTCAGGATTAACTTCTCCAGCTGCCATACCGATACCATAAAGTTGGTTAGCTCTGTCAGTAGCGCTTACTATAATATTACCATGTTCATCATTTGTAAGTGTAGCTCCACCATAACCGTAGATAGCTACGTTTCCTTTACCTTGAGACATATCTATAGTACCATCATTTACAATATTACCAGCTGAATAAATAGCATAGACTTTATCTCCATTAGCTTCTACTCTTGTATCCTGATCAAGTTTTATCTCTCCAAATTTATCTTCAGAGTAGATATAAGTTGCGTTATCTTTAAGTTTTATTGTTGAACCTTCATTTTTAAATTTAATTCCTGGGTTTCCAGCAGTTCCACTGTTTTTAAATACAAATGCATATCCTTCTTTACCAACATCTATATCTGCCTTGTTAGTGACATCACTGTTGTTTCCAGTTGTCATAAGAGCAATTGATGGATTTTCTTCAGTTGAGCTAGCCAGTGTAATATTAGGTCTAACTGAACTGCTTGAATGAGTTGTAACAGGTACAGGTCTTATAGAATCTGCAAGAGTTATGTTTGCATTTGTATCAAGAAGAACTGTTCCACTAGAAGATATAACTCCAATACCGCCAGATGAAACTTTAAGTTTTCCTGAGTTGACAGCTATATCTTTAGCATAGATACCAATACTGTTTTTACCAATTTCAATATCGTTGTTATTTATAAGTTTAGTGTTACTGTCATCAGTAAACATACCAATATGAGCATCTTCAACAGTTGCAACATCTGGAAGTACTAATTTAGCATTGTTAACCATTTCAGCACCTTTTCTACCAAGTAGAGCTATGTTATTCTTTTGCCCTTTTATAAAGATATTCTTATCGTTGGTAATTTTAACCTTCTCCATACATTCCTACAGCACCATTACCAGTAAGTTCGATATCACCATTATTGTGTACTTCCTGGTTAGTTATGGTATTGTCTTTGTTGTTACGAGCGTAGATACCTATTGCTTTATTTCCAGTTACCTTTATAGATCCTACGTTATTTACATGGATTTCACCTTGGTTAGCAACAGTTCCAAATTCATCAACTACAGGGTTTCCATCGTCATCTAGACGATAAGACATTGCTAATATTCCAAGTCCTTCATTGTCAGCAACTTCTATCTTACCAGTGTTATCAACTTTAGAACCGTTAACAGCATATATACCTATTCCCTGTTTGTTAGGGTTGCTGTTTTCAGAACCATCTTTGTTCTTACCAATTATGATTTCCCCTTTATTATTAACGATACCATGGTTTATAAATACACCAATAGCACCATTACCATTGTTATCAAGTCTTGCAGCTGAAACTTTAACTCCAGATTTGATATTGATTGAGTTATCAGCAAGTGCAGTTGCTTTTTCACTTGAGTTACCTTCCAAAACAACTACCTGGTCTTTAAAGTAATCTTTAGCCTGTTGAGTTGTTAAGAATGCAGTAACATCTTTATCAACATCAAGTTCCATAGCTGTAGATTTTCCACGAAGTAGAAGTTCAGAACCTGAGAAGTCTATTATTGCACCGTTACTTGCATAAAGTGCATATCCCTTACCGCTGTAATCTATCTTGGAATTTGTAAGAGTTATCTTTGAGTTTGCACCATCTGCATAGGCAGCATTTCCACCATTTTCAATTTTAACATTTGAGTGTTTAGCCTGGATCTTACCTGCATTTTGTGCAATAAATGGAACACCGTCACCTGTTTCACTCTTTACAAATATAGTTGGATCTGCAGGAGTGTCATTTAGTTCTATATATATTTGACCATTATTATCAGCAAATGCAATTACACTGTTACCAGTTATGTATGCTTTGATTTTATCTGGATGTTGATAGTATACCACTCCGTTAACTCCAGTAGCATAAGCACCAGTGATATCCTTAATATAGTTATTGCTATCCCCTATATTTATATCTCCATACAATCTTATAGTAGATGTAGGTTGAGCAATTGCAAGTTTTGTTCCTGTACCACCAGTTACATTTATTTTACCATTATAATCAACTGTAGGATTTATTTCACTACCTCCACCAGTTACACCTTCGGCAGTTACAATACCATTGTTATCTGTACCACCTGAGATTGTAAGCAGACTTTCTACTACATCTTCAGTACCTGGCGTTTTTTCAAGAATAGTAATTTTATCCTGGTTTGCAATTATTCCTATTCCTTTATTTGAATATTCTCCAATATCTATTGTAGCTGTTACTTTTGTTTCCTCTGCATGAGATTGGAGGATACCAATAGCTTCATCCACCTTATCATCTTTATAGTCAGGTTTAGTTATCTGTCCAAATGGTTGAGGAGCTTCCTTACCAATAGTTACTCTTGCAAGATTTTTTATATTTCTTGCAGCTTCACCTGTATTCATAGAAACAAATCCCATACTTTTATCTCCTAAAAGATCAATTGGTTTTTTAAGGTATACAAGGTGTCCCTCTCTCATAGTAGAGTTTCCAGAGTTTTGTGAGAAGATGACTCCTATTGCTTTAGGACCTCTTACCTGAGCAATAACATTATTTACAAATCCTGCTCTACCATATTCAAGGTTACTATAAGCCCAACCAGCAATAATTGAATTTTCTCCGTCAGCATACATTTTACCCTCGTTACTGTAAATCCATGCTTTTGCTTGGTATGTATCTGGAGTGTGTTTAATAATTATAGAGTCTTTACCTTTAGCAGTAATAGTTCCTTCATTATCTATAAAGTTAGTTCTGTATTCTCCGTCATAATGTGAAGTAGTATAGAAGTATGTAGATTTTTGTCCTTCTAAGTTTACCTGCCCTTTATTTATGAAAACAAGAGCTTCGTTTGCGTCTTCACCACATATACCAGAGTAATCTTTATAGCTTTTCAGCTCGTTATATCTTGCTTCGTCAATATATTTATTATTTTTATATAGTTCCAATGTTCCTGTTTCAGAACTAGATGAGAATGTTCCATCAGCCTGAAGTCTTTTATCTTTTACTCTTCCCTCTGTTTCAAGGTCAATTAGAATAAAATCATCTATTCTATTATTGATAACAACATCTTTACCAAACTCTGAGTATGGAACATTTAGAAGTGTGTTAAAGAATCTTTGATTAAATGATTCCTCAACTCCATCAGGTGGTGTAGTGTCACTGTGACTACTACTTTGGCTATAACCATTTTGTTTAGGAATTGATGCATCATATTCATAACCTGTTGCTGTTACCTTATTTCCTGGTTCCAGAGTGATAGTTCCCTTTTTAACACTTATCTGAGATATTATTCCATGGTTATTTCCGTACCAGATAGAATACTGACTGTTACTAGGGTTTGCCCCTCCACCAGTAAGTCTAGGTGGTGTAATAACAGGTACAGTAGATGGTATTATTTCAGGCGGTGTAGGTGCTTTGATAAATGTAGGTTCAAATTTAGCTGAAATAGTAGGTGGAGTAACCTCCGGTGTAGTAACGTTTATATCAGGAGCACTCTTAGGAGTGATACCAATAGTCAGAGTTACCTGTGATTTAGGTTCTTCAAATATTGTGTCAAAGTCCATAGTAGTTGCACCTAAAGTTCTCAATGGAACAGGAGTGATAGATGCTACACCTAAAGTTCCACTTGCACGTCTAGCTGCTAAAGAACTCTTAGAAATAAAACGTTCTAATGGATTAGCAAATTTCTTTCTATAAACTACTGGTCTTTTCTTACTATCTCTTTTGTCTTTAGACCATAAGTAGTTTACACCAAGTTGCCAAGATCTGTGCCAAGGTTTTACAACCTGTTCAGCTTGTTCCAGCAGTTCAGCTACTTCAATATCAATTTTATTAATTGAGTTTTCATTAGCACGAAGAAGTTCATCAATTTTAGCTTTCTGTCCATCGATTTCCGAATCCAGCTGCTGTCTGCTAGGCACTGTTTCAACAATTTCTTCAGTAATTATTATTTCTTCTTGTGTATAAGCCATATGCCCTGTTATAAGGAAATTTACTAACAGAGCGGTTGAGTAAGAATACATCTTTGACCGTTTCAAAAATGATTTGATACTTTTTTCAACATCAACGATAGTTTTCATATAATTTCCCCCCTCAGTAACGAAATAGAAAACAAAATAACCAATAACATTTTTTAAGTAGAGAGAACTGTGTAAAAATTGTCTTATATAATTAGTAATTACTATATGTTATATATACAAAATTTGTATTTATAATCATGAATATAAAAATTAATGTAATATAATGGCAAGTTTCAAAGTAAAATTATATTCAAAATCATTTAAATATGAAAAAATTCTTTCATATATTTTGTTAAATTATAGTATATAATATTCAATATATCAATAGCGTGTCTGAAATTAGATGAAATTATTAATAAAATTAAATATAATTAAATAAAAAGTGTGAAAATTTAAAAATATTAATCTATATTTAATTTATTAAGTATCTTTTTTATAGGCTGAAACAGCAAAAAAGAAACAATTTTATATAAAAATATGGGAAAAAACAGATTTCAAGTCCTATTAAGGACAAAATAACTAAGTTTTATTTCTGCGATATATGTGAATAACTAGTGAATTTATATCCGAACAGTGTGAAGATGGAGTGATAAAAATGATAATAAAGGGTTAATAATAGAGGTTTTGAAAAGAAAAAAGGG
>NZ_JADRHM010000084.1 GCF_018205345.1 Fusobacterium sp. DD2 | reverse complement strand
ACAGTCCTTTCACAGACTGTCTTCAAATCCTTTTATTATTCACACTTTGAATATCCACAATTTCTACATGAGTAACATCCACCAGTAACCTCTAATGGAGCTCCACATTCAGGGCAGTGCATCAAAAGTTTTTTATCACTTTCTTCCTTTATTTCCTGCTCCTCTTTTTCCTCTTCATCAAGCTTTTTAATAGCCTGTTCATGAGCATCTAAACCCATATCTTTTTCAAATTTTTTAAGAATATTTAAAATTGCAGATGGACATGTGCTTCCCTGGCTTACATTCTGATTTTTAGTTCTAGCTACAGCAAAAGATGTACATCCACTTACACCTTCAATTGCATTTTCAAGCATAAACAAGTTTCCACCAAGTCTAAGTATTCCTGACATATATATAGCAACAGCCTGAATATTCTTTTCGCATCCTCCAGTACCACTTCTAATTACATAAAGATCCTGAATTGCTCTTTCAGTTGGAGAATATCCAATCATTACTTTTAATTTTCCACAACCTATCCTCATAGTAGTTGGATAGTAAATTGTATCTGCAGCAATTGGTTTTAATTTACCTCTTGGAATACTGTTTAATTTATCCTCTAATACTTTTTCAGGTGATTTTTCAACAGTAAGTATACCTTCTCTATCACAACCTGCTCTATAGATTGTCATTCCTTTAAGTCCATTTCTCCAAGCTTCTATATAAAGCTGTTGAACTTCCTCTACTGAGACTTTATTTACAAGATTAATAGTTGAAGAGATACTTGCATCTATTCTTCTTTGCCATACTCCCTGCATTTTTATTCTGTCATGAGGATTTAAATTTTGAGCAGTAACAAAATACTCAGGTAAATCTATCTCATTTTCAATTCTATTTTTTTCCATATATTTTTGTGCAATTGGAATAAATACTTTATAGTATACATCTTCACCATGAAGACTTTCAGTTTTTCTTGTATAAGAAAATGCAAAGTTTGGTTCTATTCCTGTACTTATTTGAAGCATTGTACCTATTGATCCAGTAGGTGCAATAGTAAGAAGTTGTGAGTTTCTAAGTCCATACTCCTCAATTAGTTTTAGAGTTTCTTCTGAAGCATTTTCAAGTAAGAATTTTGATTGAAGAATCTTTTCTTTTTTATATTTTGGATAAGTTCCATAATCTTTAGCAAGAAGTGCACTTGCTCTTAAAGCACTGTCTATAATAGTTTTAGCAACTTTATCACAAAAATCTAAAGATTCAGAAGTTCCATATTTCAATCTCATCTTTATTAAAAGGTCTCCAACACCTAATACTCCAAGTCCTATCTGTCTCCAGTTTTTTACAGACTCTCTTTGCTCTTCTAATGGATGAAGTGGTAAACCTTCATCTAGTACATCATTTAATGCCCTTACAGATTTTTCAACAGCAGATGATAGTCTCTCATAATCAAATTCATCTTCCTCATTTACAAATGTTGGAAGGATTAAAGAACCTAGGAGACAGCTACCTCCAGCTGGAAGAGGCTCTTCAGCACAAGGGTTTGTTCCTGCATACTCAAACTCTTCATCTTCACTTAAAAGATTCCACTTTCTTATTCTATCCCAGAACAGTACTCCTGGCTCTGCAAATCTCCAGTTTTGTACTGCAAGTTCTTTAAATAATTTTCTTGCATCTATAGTTTTTCTAATTACTTCACCAGTATCTCTAACTATAAACTCAGTTTCATATTTTAACCCATCTACAACAGCTTTCATAAAAGTTTCATCTACTCTTACTGAGATATTAGCTTTTTGAATTTTTGTAAGGTCTGATTTTATCTTTATAAAGTCCTCTATATCAGGGTGATTTACATCAATAGAAATCATTAGTGCCCCTCTTCTACCTCTTTGTCCTATGATATCTGTAGTCATATTGTAAAGATCCATAAAAGAGATAGACCCTGTTGTAAACTTGGCAGAGTTATTAACTTCTGCTCCTCTTGGACGAAGTTTTGAGATATCTACCCCGCATCCTCCACCATATGAATAAGTTCTTGCAAGTTTTTTTGCTGTTTCAAATATTGATTCTATATTATCTTCAGGTGGTGCAATAACATAACAGTTACTGTATGTTATCTTTCTTCCAATTTTACTAAGTCCTCTATTTGAAAGTATTCTACCAGCAAATATGAACTCTTTATTCATTATCATCTCTTTTAAAGCTTTGTCCCCACCTGACACTCTATTTAACCAAGCTTCAAACGTTTCTCCATCATACTTATATTTTTTCTCCCAAATGTCCAGCCCTAATTTATTATCTTCTCCTAACCAGTCAATTATCTCCATTTTTTCCCCCTTTGTACTTTAATCTACCTCCTCATTATAACATTTTTTCCAAAATATTGTGGTTTATTTTTTGAATACATCTATATATAGTATCTATCAATATTCTCAAAGTCAACATTGACCAGTCTACTAAGGCCATATGAAATTTGTAAAATACAATTTTTGAATTATATTTATGAAATTAATCTTTTTTCTAAATCATTTATCTGTTGACAATATTTTAAAATAGAGATATTATTTAATATACGTGACTTTAAGGAGGTCAATATGGAAACGATTACTTTTGAAGAATATTTAAAAGAAAAAAATGCTATACTTATAGATGTGAGAACTCCAAAAGAATTTACTATAGACCACGTTCCAAATACTGTCAATATTCCTGTATTATTAGATGAGGAAAGAGTTGATGTAGGAACTACATATGTACAGGTCTCAAAGGAAAAAGCTAAAGAATTAGGAGTACAGTATATATCAAAAAGACTTCCTGAAATTTTTAAACAGGTTCAAGAGCTTTCTCAAAAATATTCAAAACTTATTTTTATGTGTGCAAGAGGTGGAATGAGAAGTTCTACTATAGCATCACTATTTAGCAGTCTTGGATACAAAACTGCAAAACTTAAAGGTGGATATAAAGAGTATAGAAGCTATATTCATAGTCAGATTCCTGATTTGAATAAAAACTTCAAATATATAGTTGTTCATGGAAAAACAGGTGTAGGAAAAACTAAAGTTCTAAATAGAATGATTGACCTTGGTGTATCTGTTATGGATTTGGAAAAAATGGCTGCTCACAAGGGTTCTTTCTTCGGTGGATTAGGTGAAGAACTTCCACAGAGCCAAAAAAGATTTGATGGAGAGGTTTTTGAATATCTTAGAACTTGTACTACAAAATATATAGTAGTTGAAAGTGAAAGTAAAAGAATAGGAAATGTTTATATTCCAGAATCTGTTTATCAAGCTATGATGGCTGGAACTCATCTATATATTGATACATCTATTGAAAATAGACTTGATATATTGATGGAAGATTATGCAAATGTTCCTATGGATCAGATCAAAGAGTGTCTTTTGAAAGTTGCAAGATATGTTTCTAAAGAAAAAATGAAAATCTATCTTGATTTACTGGAAGAGAAAAAATTAAGAGAACTTTCAGAACTTTTAATAAAACAATACTATGATCCATTATACAGTGTAAGTATTGAAAAACATGAATATGCTCTTTCTTTTAAATATGAAACAATTGACGAATGTGCTGAAATATTAGCTGAATTTGTAAAAAAATTAGAGGGTAACAACCAAGTGGAGGATTAATCTTCCACTTTTTGTTTTCCCTCTAACTGTGTTACTCCCCTGCCAAGGACTTATATTATACTTCTTTTATCTTACAGTGTAAATACAAAATTTCCATCCATCATAATCTGAACCTCTGTTCCATCTGGCTCTATTCCCACTATTTCAAGGTCTTTAGTTCCAATCATAAAATCCACATGATTCATTGAAATATTCACACCTTTTTCTTCCAACTCTTTATCGCTCATTTTTTCTGCACCTTCAAGACATACAGGATATGCACTTCCCACAGCTAAGTGACATGAAGCATTTTCATCATACAGAGTATTGTAAAATACTTTTCCTGATTTTGATATTGGTGAATCATAAGGAACTAAGGCAACCTCTCCAAGATATTTAGAATTCTTATCTATTGTAAGAACTTTTTCCAATACCTCTTCTCCTACTTCTGCTGAAAAATCTACGATTTTTCCATCTTTAAATACAAGTTTAAAATTGTCTATCTTACTTCCTCCAAATATAAGAGGTTTACTTGAATATACAACACCATTTACTTTATATTTATCTGGTAGAGTAAATATCTCTTCTGTTGGCATATTTGCTATAAATTCCACACCTGATTTAGATTTTTCAGATCCCCCTATCCATTTATGCCCCTGTGGCAAACCTATCTCAAGATCTGTTCCTAAACTGTTTTTATATCTCAATTTAACAAATTTCTTACTATTTAAATATCCCATAGTGTCTCTAAAGTTTTGCAGATGTCTATCCCACTCATGAACAGGATCATCTTTATCAACTCTCATTATTTTAAATATAAGTGTCCATAGTTTCTCTACTGCTTTTTCTTTAGACTCATTTGGGAATATTGCCTTTGCCCATGGAGTTGTAGGAATCGATACTACACACCACTGATTGCTGTTACCCATAATAGCTTCATAATACTCTTTTAATGCAAGACCTCTTGCTTTTTTATTTCTTGCTATTCTTGTTTTATCTACATCTTTTAATATCTCTGGATCCTCTGCATAGATACTTAAAAATGCTGCACCTTTTTTTCTATAATAGTCAACTGACTCCTTTTTCCAATTTGGGAAAATATCAAATACCTCATCACTTGCATATGCATATCTGTATTTTTCTACCACTTCGTCTCCCCAATGTACTATTACCTCTTTTGCTCCAGCTTTATATGCCTCTTCAACTAATTGTCTTGTAAAATCATAAGTTACAACAGGAGCACTGATTACAAGAATCTGGTCTTTTTGGATATTTATTCCTTTTTTTATTATTAATTGTGCATATTTTTCAATATTTTTCTTCATCTACTCCTCCTATTTTATTCTAAATCCACCTTTTGAAATAAAGTTATTTATATACTTTGCTGTTCCCATTTTTTTATGTATCTCATCATGAACCAATGGAAGTAAAAGAGTATCTTTAGCTTTTTGGTATGAACACTCTTTTATATTTACCACTCCATCACTATACTCTCCAAGCCATCTTTTAAATATTCCACATGGTTCTGTTCCTATTATTATTCCAACCTCTATATTTTTATCAAGTTTAAAATGCTTCTTATTTTTAAATACAGCTAAAGGTTTAAATATCCTGTCTAATAATGGAAAAACTCTGCTAAGCCTTCTGTGAATTACTGAATCCTTTGTAGGTGCTGAAATAAGTATTATTTTATCTACTATACCTTTTACTGCTCTATCTGCTAAAGCACCTTCTATAAGTTTACCACCTAAACCATATCCTATGAGAACTATCTCCTCTTTTTCTGGATGTCCGCCATATTTAAGATCTAATAAGAACTGCTTAAGCATATTCTCAGAGCATTTTATATCAGGAAAAGTCAGAGGAAAATTCAGGTTTTCAACCTTATATCCCAATGTTTCCAGATTTTCTTTTAAAGGTTCCATATCCCTGTAACTTCCATAAAACCCATGAATTAACACAACTCTAAAGCTCATTTCCCTTTTCTTCTCCTTTATTAAAAAAACAATTTATTTCATTATACACCATTTTTTAAATCTCTTTTATCTTTAGTATACAGAATTTTTAGAAACAACTCAATAGTTCTTATGTTAAACTTTATAAAAATTAATAATCTAGCAAGTTTTTTTTAAAAATGATATTATATTATATACGCAAATTGATTTTGGAGGTTATAAAATGAAAATTTTTAAAAGGCTTCTGTTACTGGTTATTTTTACAATTATCTCTATATTTTCATACTCTAAACCTTTTGAAGACAGTCCTAAGCTGATTTCTGGAAAGCTGGATAATGGTCTAGAGTACTATATATATCCAAATGCTAAACCTGAACATAATGCAACATTAAATCTTGTAGTTAAAACAGGTTCTTTAATGGAGGAAAATAAAGAACAGGGAATAGCACACTTTATGGAGCACATGGCTTTTAATGGCACTACAAAGTATAAGAAAAATGATATGATTAAATATCTTCAGTCTATTGGTCTGAAATTTGGAGGAGACCTTAATGCTTATACAACATTTGATAAAACAGTGTATAAACTTCAAGTCCCTACAGGAGAAAAAGAGCTTGAAGATGGTATTGAAGTATTGAGAGAATGGGCAAGTGAAGCTACTTTAGTCCCAGAAGAAATAGATAGTGAAAAGAAAGTTATAATAGAGGAGTGGAGACTTACTCAGGGACTTTCTCAACGTCTTGGAGATGTTCAAAAGAAAGCTCTCTTTGAAGGCTCAAGATACTACCACCGTTTCCCTATTGGACTTCCTAAAATAATTTTAGGAGCTGACCATGACCTTCTAAATGGATTTTATAAAAAATGGTATCAACCTCAAAATATGGCAGTTATAGCTGTTGGTGATTTTGATGGTAAAACTGTTGAAAATCTTATAAAAAAATATTTTACCTATGAAGGGGATAAAAATGCAGGTGTACCTCAAAGCTATCCTCTGAATAAACTGAAAAATAAATATATAACTTTTTCAGATCCTGAGCTTAGATTTAATACCTTTTACATCACAAAAATTCTTGATAGAGATGTAGTTACTGATAAAAACTCTCTAAGAAAGTATATAATAGATGAACTTGTTGTAGATATTTTAAATTCAAGACTTAACAATCTGACTAAAGAGGAGAATTCAGTATTTCTTACATCATTTATTGGAAAATATCCAATGACTAAAGATAAAGATATTTTTGACACTGTTGCAATAATAAAAAATGATAGAATCCCAGAAGGAATCAATCTTCTGAATCTATTTTTAAGATCTGCATCTATCAATGGATTTACTGAAACTGAGCTTAATCTTGAAAAGGATAACCTCTATAACAGTATGAAGAGTTTTGTGGCAAATAAAGACAGCATTGATCACAATACCTATGCTGAAGAGCTTGTACGACATGTTATGTATGGAGAGTCTTTTATTGAGATGGATAAGGAGTTAGCACTTTATTCAGAACTTTTAAATACAATCAAACTATCTGATCTTAATTCCAGAATAAGAGAGATGTTTGATGAAAATTCACTCTACATGCTAACTACAAGTACAGAACAGGGAACTGTAACAAAAACTAAAATTAAAGATATAATAAGAGAATCTGATAAAATCAAAGATGTTCCTGATTTTTCATTAAATCCTGCCACACTGGAACCTATAAAACTGACTCCAGGTAAAATTGTAGAAAATGATGGAGAAAACTATGTTCTTTCAAATGGAATGGAAGTATATACAAAAGCAACTGATTTTGATAAAGATAAAATAATTATAAAACTCTTTAAAAAAGAGGGAAGCTCTGTAGATAACTATACCCACTATATAAACTCCATAGTAGCATCTGGAATTATTGAAGGGTCAGGTCCTGCAAATCTTAAACCTAGAGATTTAGAAGCATTTATGAAAGGAAAAAACTTTGGTGTAGCTTCATATATCAGTGATTATGAACAGGGAATCAATATTGGAACAGATAGAGAAAATCTTATTAATGCACTTGAATATATGAGTTACCTGATATATTCACCAAAGGTTGATTCAACTATCTTCAATAATACTATAGAGGAACTCAAGGAGAATATAAAAACAAGACAAAACTCTCCTAGAACTGTATATGGTGATGAGATAAGAAAGCTGTACAGTGGAGATAATAAACGTAGAAGACCTCTATCTAATGAGGATATAAATCTACTGGACAAGAAAATTATATTAGATGAATTTAAGGATAAATTTGGAGATTTCTCAGGTTATAAACTTATAATTGTAGGTTCTATAAAAGATATGGATATTCCTAAACTACTGGAAAAATACTTTGCATCTCTTCCAAATAATGGTAAAATATCTACTCCTAAACCACTTGATATAAACGTACCAACAGGACTAGTAAGTAAGAGTGTAGTTAAAGGAGTAGATAAAAAAGCTACTACTACCATTATTTTCCCATATAGTTCAACTTATGGTTATAAGGAAAAAACACTTTATACTGGATTTTCTCAAATTCTTGATATGGAGCTTATTGAAAAAATAAGAGAAAAAATAGGAGGGGTATACTCTATTATCTCTTATACTTCACTTTCTCCAAACAACTATGGAGAGGACAAACTTATAATCTACTATAGCTGTGATGTAAATAGGATAAATGAGATTAAAAAAGCTGTAATTCAGACATTGTCAGATTTGTTATACACTGAGATGGATCAGGCTAAAATTGACAGTGTTGTTAAAAATTATAAAATTTCATATGATATTCAGGCTAAGGAAAATGTGTTCTGGCTGGATCAACTTTATCAGACAAATACAATTTCTCAATACAAACTTCCAACTCCAGAAGAATTTAAAGAGCTTATGACTAAAGATAACCTTTGGGAATATAATCGTAAGGCAATTAACTTGAAAAACTATATAGATGTTACTCTAATTCCTGAAAAGGATTCATTATAAATTAAGGAGGATTTATGCCACATTTAAAAATCAGAGGAATGGCTAAAGAGCCAATTATAAAAAACAGCAAGGAGTTAATAGATGGACTTACTGAAATAGTAAAGTGCGATAGAACATGGTTTACTATTGAACATATTGACACTGAATACATCTTTGATGGTAAAATTGTCGATGGTTATACATTTGTAGAACTGTTTTGGTTTGAACGTACTCCAGAGGTTAAAAAACAGGTAGCTGAATTTATTACTAAATTTATTAAAAAAATCAATGGAAATAAAGACTGCTGTGTAATTTTCTTCCCAATGAAAGGCGAAAATTACTGTGATAATGGAGAATTTTTCTAATATTAATTAAAGTAATAGGAAAAGGCCTGTGGTAAATTTACTACAGGCCTTTTATGGTATATGTGATTATATGAAGTATAGTTATGACAATATTTTATTATTTAGCTGCTTTAGCTTCTTTTGCTTTT
>NZ_JADRHM010000083.1 GCF_018205345.1 Fusobacterium sp. DD2 | reverse complement strand
TAAATATAATATTATTTATTCATATTTTCATTATAGATAACCACTGTCTCATAAGGTCTTAATTTTAACAGATTTCCATCTATTTTAACATCTGGATAATTTTTTAGTAAAACCTTCTGACCAGCATATCTGTTATCAAGTTCAACTTCAGTTTCACAGTCAAAGAAATTATTTATAACAACTAACCCTTCATTTTCCCATTTTCTTTCATATGCAAAAAGTTTTTCATGTTCCTCATATAGAGGGGTAAAGCTACCATGTGATATAACTTTATACTCTTTTCTAAGCTCTATAAGTTTTTTATAGAAGTGGAATACAGAGTCACTATTTTTAAGGTTATCCTCAACATTTATATCCTTGTAGTTACTAGATATACCTATCCAAGGAGTACCAGTTGTAAATCCGGCATTTTGAGATGCGTTCCACTGAACTGGAGTTCTGCTATTGTCTCTTGATTTTTGATTTAGTATTGCTATAGCTTCTTCTTTAGTTTTACCTTTTTCAAGTAAAATTTTGTAGTTATTTAGAGATTCTACATCTCTAAAAGAGTCTATAGTGTTAAAATCTGGATTTGTCATAGCTATCTCTTCACCCTGATAGATGTAAGGAGTTCCACGTAGAAGCTGAATAGCTGCACCTAACATCTTAGCAGATTCTTTTAGATATTTTTCACTTCCAAATCTGCTAACTATTCTAGGCTGGTCATGGTTACACCAGAAAACCGCATTCCATCCATTTCCTTTTTCCATCTCCACCTGCCACTTAAACATAATATCCTTTAGAGCTTTAAAATCAAGAGTTCCAAGCTCCCATTTATTTCCATTTGTATAGTCAACTTTCAGGTGATGAAAATTAAATACCATTGAAAGCTCTCTGTTTGCAGGATTTGTATATCCTATGCAGTTTGGAATAGTAGTTGATGACATCTCACCAACAGTTAAACTTCCCTCTTTTTTACCAAAGGTATTTTTAGTTAATTCTTTTAAAAACTCATGGATTCTAGGGCCATCTGTATAGAATCTTCTACCATCAGAAGAAGCATTGGCAAGAGTATCATCAGGGAAATTCTGATTTTTAGAGATAAGGTTTATAACATCAAGTCTAAATCCATCAACACCTTTATCCAACCAGAAATTAATCATCTCATAGATATCCTTTCTGAGATTTTCATTTTCCCAGTTAAGGTCTGCCTGAGTTACATCAAATAGGTGTAGATAGTACTCTCCAAGAGATTCTACATACTCCCATGCACTTCCACCAAATTTTGAAAGCCAGTTATTAGGTTTTCTCTCTCTATCCCCTTTTTTCCAGATATAATAGTCGTGATATCTGTTTTCAGGGCCTTTTAATGCCTCTTTAAACCATCTATGCTCTGTGGAAGTGTGATTTATAACCATGTCCATTATAAGTTTCATTCCTCTTTTATGTGTTTCAACTAGAAGTCTGTCAAAATCCTCCATTGTTCCAAAAGAGGGGTCAATATTGTAATAATCTGCAATATCATATCCATTGTCTTTCATAGGAGAGATATACATAGGTGTTGTCCATATAACATCTACACCAAGCTCTTTAAGATAGTCTAATTTCTCTATAATCCCTTGAATATCCCCAATTCCATCTCCATTTGTATCATAAAAACTTTTTGGATATATCTGATAAACAACTGAACTTTTCCACCAATCTTTTTCTAACATAATTCCATCCTTTTTCTTATTTTTTAATTTTGATAATCTTGTTTTTGCTAAGGAGATAAGTAGCTACCATAGGTGCTATAATTGCAATGATAATAGCTATAATATAGTTGACCCAGAATCTAGGTTGAATAGCTAAGAATGCAGGTAGACCACCTATACCAATTGAGTTTGCAAGAACTCCACTTATTGTAGAGTAAACAGCAGCTAATGCAGAACCGATTAAAGCTCCATAGAAAGGATACATAAATCTTAAGTTAACTCCAAACATCGCTGGTTCTGTAACACCTAACCATGCAGAGATAGCAGATGATAGAGATAGTGATTTGATTTTTTCATCTTTTCTATTTAAAAGCATAACTGTAATTGCAGCTGAACCTTGAGCAATATTACTTAGAGCAATCATTGGCCATATCATAGTTCCACCCTGAGCAATAAGTTGCAGGTCAACAGCTAGGAATGTGTGATGAACCCCAGTGATTACAAGAGGTGCATATAACATACCAAATAGTACAGCTCCTATGACTCTAAATGGACCAGTTAGTAAAACGTTAAATATATATGCAATGTAGTTTCCTATCTCTCTTGATACAGGTCCTATTACTAAATATGATAGAACAACTGTTGTAAATAGTACTAAAAATGGTACTAAAATCATTTTTAAAATTTCTGGAACATGTTTTTTTAGTAAAGTTTCAAACTTAACCATAAATATTCCTGCTAACATTGCTGGAATTACCTGAGCCTGGTATCCAACTTTTTGAATTGTTATAAATCCAAAATCCCAGAATGGCACTGCACCAGCAGCCTGTGCACTTGCATAACCATAGGCATTAAGAAGTTGTGGAGATACAAGAGTAATTCCTAAAACAATACCTAAAATCTCTGTACCACCATATTTTTTAACAGTTGACCAGGTTACTCCAACAGGTAGGAAGTGGAATATAGCTTCCCCTAATATCCATAAGAAACTGTGAAGTTCTGCCAATTTTGGGTAGATAGATGTAAGAGTCTGATTTTCATTAGGACCAAATACTGCCAGGTCTCCAATGATATTTCTAAATCCAAGAATAAGCCCACCAGTTATGATAGCTGGTAATAGAGGAGTAAATATTTCTGCAAAACTTGCTATTACTTTTTGGAAAGTGTTTCCTTTAGAGCTGGCTATCTTTTTAACCTCTTCTTTTGAAACCTCTTTTATCTGAGCCACTTGGATAAAATCCTTATAAAATTCCTTAACCTGATTTCCAATTATAATTTGAAATTGACCAGCTGCAGAGAAGCAACCTTTGACACTTGGAGAATTTTCTAATCCCTCTTTATCAACTAACTTCTCATCCTTTAAAACAAGTCTTAATCTTGTAACACAATGTGTAGCACTGATTAAATTTTCTTTTCCACCGATAAGATTTAAAATCTCTTTAGCTTCATTTGAATATTTGCCCATTTTCACTCCTCCTATAATTTTATATCAAACTATTTAATCTATTATTGAACATATTTTAGCATTTATATATTGCAATGTCAATAACTTGTTTAAACAAGTTAAGAAGTAAATTTTTACTTATGGATATTTTTCTGTTATAATTAATTTTAAGAAAAGGTAATATTTTAAAGAATGGATAGGAGTAAAAATGAGCAATAGTAAGTATATGGAGATATATGAGTATATAAAAAAGAATATTAAAAATGAGAACTATCTTCCTGGAGAGAAAATTCCATCTGAAAATCAGCTAAAGGACTTTTTTTCTGTAAGCAGAAATACTGTTAGAAAAGCTATTGAATTATTGGCATCTGATGGGTATTTAAGTTCCATACAGGGAAAGGGAGTTTTTGTAATGAAAAAAATTCCTGTGACATTTCTTTTAAGTGGAAATCAGAGTTTTAAGGAGTCATCAGCTAAAAATAAACTAAAATACAGTACCTCAGTACCTGTTTTAGAAGTTGTAGTAGTTGATGAGAAACTAAGTGAGATTACACATTTCCCAGTTGGAGAGCTTCTGTATCATCTTGTGAGAGTCCGTGAGATAAATGGAGAGAAGATAATTTTAGATGAGAATTATTTTTTAAAGGATATTTTAAAAGGATTGACTCCTGAGATAGCATGTGATTCCATATATGAGTTTTTAGAAGAGAAAAAAGGGGTAAAAATAAATGGTGCTCAAAAGATTATCTCTGTAGAAAAGGCAACTGAACTGGATAAAGAGTATCTGGATCTCAATAAGGATAATGTTGTTGTTATTGTTAAAAACTTTGCTTATCTTGAAAATGGACTTTTATTTGAATATACTGAATCTCACCATAGAAGTGATAAATTTGTATTCACAAGCTATGCTAAGAGAGAAAAGTAATAAAAAACGGGGATAGATAATGAAGATTATTAAGATTTTAATTTTTCTGATTATTTTTTCAGGATGCTCAAATCTACAAAGTGTAAATACTCCAGAAGGAGTAAGGAAACTTCAATGGGTAAGTGGTAAAAGTGTAATGAGAAAACTTGATAGATTGCAGGTTGGAGATATTATAGTTAAAAATAAAATAGCCAGCTCTCCAACAAGCTGGTTTGGACACTCAGCAATTGTACTTACACCATGGAGTGTTGCTGAATATCCTATGATAGGTGCAGGATTTATTCAGGCACCTCTTTTAGCCTGGCTCCATGAAGATAGAGATATTGTAGTCTTAAGATACAGATATATGGATAGAAGATTTATGCACAGACTTTTAATCAATGTAAAAAGATATTCAAACAGAGAGTATCAGATTACATTTGATAAATATAATAATAGAAAATTTTACTGTTCTCAATATGTGTGGTTCTTATATTATCAGACTGCAAAGGAGCTTAAGGATCCTCATTTTGATTATGATTTCAAAAGAAAAGATAGACTTATTCTTCCATATGATCTTCTGGAACTTCCAAATTTTGAGGTTGTTCCCATGAACTGAATATTTATAAATTATTGAGGCTGTTGCAAATACTCTAAAAAATATAATTCTCTTAGCTATCAATTATTTCTATTTATTTTGCTTACAGAAAGAAAATCCGAAACTCACTTCGTTCAAACAGTCGAATTTTCAGTATTCTGTTTCGCTGCATAAATTACGAAACAATTTCTAATGCCGAGAATTTTATTTTTATAAGTTTAGCAATTTAACAGCCTCAATTTATATATATTCAGTATTTATTACTGTCCGTATACATATTGATATTTTTATAGAATAAATATATTTCCAGTATTATTTTTGAAAATACTTCTATTTTCATTTTTAAATTTTTCGAGCACATTTTCACCTGTACAGTGTGAAATTCCAAGAAATGAGATATTGTTATTTTTAATAAATTTTATTGTCCCGTCTACCTTTTCACTGGGAGCATGGCTCAAATGTAGACCACCTATTATTCCATTTACTTTTTTTCCTGTCCACTTTTCTATGTTTTTTATAATGTTGACAATTCCTATATGAGAGCATCCACAAAGAATTATAAATCCTTTTGAAGTGTCCAGTCCCAAAGCTATCTCATCACTCATTGTATCAGGTTTTAGTGATGTTGGTTCTCCTCTGAAGTATGTAGGATCTGTTTTTTCGAACTGTGTAATAAGGTCAAAATTAGTAAACAGAGTTATATTTTTTGAAATCTTATGTATATGGTCATTAATAAATTTTATTTTTATATGGTTGTCAACTAATATTTTATAGAGTCTGTTGCAGCTCAAAATTCTTGAGACTTTATCTGTTAAAATAAACCTCTTGTCAAAGAAGTTTTTATTAACGTTAAGTGTAAAATCATTTCCAAATCTCTTTATGTATTTTTCCACTCCACCAGCGTGGTCATAGTGGTTGTGACTTAGGATAATATTCTTTATTTCAGTTGTATCCAGTCCTAACTTTTCAATATTTGAAACAAATTCTCCAGTCTGTCCAGTATCAAAAATAAGAGAGATATCCTCATCTTCTATATATGTAGAAAAGCCAAATTCACATTTGAGATCAGGATTACTACCCATACTGTTTTCAATTAGCGTTATCAGTTTCATAAATACCCTCCTTTTATCATATAATAAAATTTATACTTAGATAGCTATACCCCTTATAAATTAAGCATTTAAAGAGATGAAAAAATATTTTTATTATTGTGTGTATACATATTAATAATAATAGCTCTTTATTATGTTATACCTCAAAAACTGAGATTTGAAAAATAAATTAAATAAAAAAAGTTCAGCTCCAAATTTGAAACTGAACTTATAAATCCATATAAATTTATTCATATTTTAAAATTATCTGTTTTTAGCAGAGAACCAGTAAACTATTGAAGTTCCTTCACTTGGATTTTTGTATCTGTGAGGTGTTCCTTCTCTTATAAATATAGAGTCTCCCTCGTTCAGGTGATAAACTACCTTATCAAGCTCTATTTCTAGTGCCCCTTTAATAACTATTCCTATTTCATCATAACCATGTCCCCATGACATATCACTGAATGTATTATTTCCTTCATCCAAAGTGATAGCTATACCATTGAGACTTGCCTTTCCATTTAAAAGACTTTCAACTTTTACTGATGATTGTGTATTGTTAAATATCTCTTCTCTTTCAGCAGCTCTGGTTATAGGATTGTTTCCAGCTTCTTCATCGAAGACTTCCATAAGGTTTACTCCCAGTGCAGAGCAGATCTGCTGGAGGTTACTTATTGAAGGGCTGTTTAAATCTCTTTCAATATTACTTAAAAATCCTATTGAAAGTCCAGTTATATCAGCCAGCTGTTTTAATGTGTAGTCTTTACCTTTTCTAATGGCTTTAATTTTTTCTCCTATTTTCATCGACGACTGCTCCTCCCCAATGTAATTTAATTTATAAAATTATATCATAAAGAGCACCTATTGTAAATTAAGAATGTACAGTAGAATTTAAAATAATTCGTGAGACTGCACAGCAAGTTTACACGAAACTTTATTTTATTTGAATTTATACAATGTTGAAGGAAAATAGTAAGTATAAAAAAAATTAATAATTCCTAAAAAATATTATTTTTTTAAAAATTTTTTCATTTTTTTTAAAATTAATTTGGAAGAATAATCTCAATTTCAGTTTAATGTAAATTATAAAAATATATAATAATGAAATTATATTAAGATTTTTATTAAAAAAAGTTTAAAAACACTTGTGCTTATTGTGAATACATAATTTAAAAAACTTAAAATATTTCAAAAAACTGAAAAAAGTCGTTGAAATATTTTATTTGCTATGATATACTTTTTCATGTATATAAAAAAAAAGCAATATTCATAAAAAGAACGAAATATATGGTTAACTAATAGTTGAATATTGTTAAGTATAAGTAAACACAAATTAAAATATTTTTAAAAGAAAAAGGAGATTGACATGGAGGTTATTAAAGGAATCGTTTTGTTATTAATCGTTTTAGGAGGATTTTCACTATTCAGTATGAAAATGCCTAAAGGTATGAAGGCAATGGGAGCACTTGCAGGAGCAGCAACAGCAAGTTTCCTAGTAGAAGCTTTCCAAAAATATGTTGGTGGAGATTTATTTGGTATCGCATTTTTAGGTGAAGTTGGTAATGCAGCAGGAAGTCTTGGAGGAACAGCAGCAGCTATACTTGTACCTATCGCTTTAGGTGTTAACCCTACATATGCAGTACTTGTTGGAGTATCAGTAGCAGGATTTGGAATATTACCAGGATTTTTAGCAGGATATATCTTATCATTTATTATTCCTCAATTAGAAAAAAGAATCCCTCAAGGATTAGACCTGATATTTGTAATATGTTTTATGGCACCACTTGCTAGACTTATTGCAGCAATATCAAACCCAATAGTAAATTCAACTCTTTTAAATATAGGAAGAATTCTTGAATCAGCATCTCACACAAGCCCAATAATAATGGGAATCATCTTAGGTGGAGTTATTACAGTAGTAGCAACAGCTCCATTATCATCAATGGCACTTACAGCTATGATGGGACTTACAGGTGTACCTATGGCAATTGGAGCACTATCAGTAATGGGATCATCATTTATGAATGGAGTTTTCTTCCACAGAATGGGATTTGGAGATAGAAAAACTACAATAGCTGTAGCAATAGAACCACTTACACAAGCTGACATCATCTCAGCTAACCCAATCCCAGTTTATGTAACAAACTTTATCGGTGGAGCTTTAGCAGGAGTGGTCGTAGCTCTATTTGAACTTGTAAACAATGCAACAGGAACTGCAACTCCAATAGCAGGACTTATGGTAATGTATGGCTTCAACGATGCAATGACAGTAACAAAGGTAGCACTAATGTGCGCTGGTTCTGGTATATTTGCCGGATTTTTAGGATCATTAATCTTTAAAAATTATAAGATTAAAACTGTACAGGATATAAGAGGTAACTAGTATGGATAGTTTGAAAGAATTATTTAAAATTGGATGCGGACCATCAAGTTCTCATACAATGGGTCCAGAGAGAGCAGCAAAGAGATTTAAAGCAGAAACAGAAGATGCGGCTTCATACAAAGTTGAGCTTTATGGAAGTTTAGCTGCAACTGGTAAGGGACACTTAACAGACTGGATAATTATTGAAACACTAAAACCTAAAAAGACTGAGATAGTATGGATGCCTGAATTTATCCATGAGTATCACACAAATGGAATGAAATTCTATGCTCTTGATGAAAATGGAAATGTAATGAAAGATTGGCTTGTATTCTCAGTTGGTGGAGGAACTATAAAAGAGCTTACAGATAAGAGAAGTGGAGCTCAAGGTGTATATCCTCTAACAAAAATGGATGACATCATGGCATGGTGTAAAGAGAACAACAAAGAGTTATGGGAATATGTAGAACACTGTGAAGGACCAGAAATTTGGGATCACTTAAGAGATATTTTAAATACTATGGATGCAGCTGTATCAAGAGGAATTTTAAAGGATGGAGTACTTCCAGGAAAATTAAGATTTCCAAGAAAAGCAAAACAGATCTATGATAAAATTGATAAAAAGAGAAATTATCTTGTAATCACTAAAAAGATATTTGCTTATGCACTTGCAGTAGCTGAAGAAAACAGTTCAGCAGGAACAATAGTTACAGCTCCTACATGTGGAGCAGCTGGGGTAATACCTGGACTTTTAAGAGCTTTAATTGAAGAGTATGAATTAGATGAAACTACTGCTTTAAGAGCTCTTGCAATAGCTGGTTTAATTGGAAACCTTATTAAAGAAAATGCAACAATTTCAGGTGCTGAAGGTGGATGTCAGGCTGAAATAGGAGCAGCTTGTTCTATGGCTTCAGGTATGGCAGTTTACATCTTAGGTGGAACTACTGAACAGATAGAATATGCAGCAGAGATGGGACTTGAGCATCACCTTGGAATGACTTGTGACCCAGTTGGTGGATATGTTCAAATACCTTGTATTGAAAGAAATGCAATAGTTGCAGTTAGATCTTTAAATACAGCTGACTATGCTCTATCAACTGATGGAGAACACACAATTACTTTTGACCAGGTTGTAATTACAATGAAAGAAACAGGTTGTGACATGTGCTCAGCTTATAAGGAAACTTCACAAGGTGGACTTGCTAAATATTACGATAAGTTTTTAAAAGACTAATCATATAAATATGTATATGCACAATAATAAAATAAAAAAGCTTAACATTTGTTAGGCTTTTTTTGTTTTTTATATATTAGGAAATTATAATTTGAATAATAAGATAGAAAGTAGCTGAGAA
>NZ_JADRHM010000082.1 GCF_018205345.1 Fusobacterium sp. DD2 | reverse complement strand
GGAGGATAGGAACTTGCCAAACTTTAATTTAAATAATAACTAAATATAATATATATTGCTTAGTGAAAATAGCTGCAGGGGTACACCTAGTCACATTCCGAACCTAGAAGTTAAGCCTGCAAACGCTGAAAGTACTTGGTTGGAGACGACCTGGGAGGATAGGAATTCGCTAAGCTTTTTTTTATTTTTTGCAAAAAAATGAGATTTTATTTTTATTTTTAACAAAAAAGAAAAAAATGTGGTAGAATATAGACTATATAGAAAAAAGCGGAGGATAATAATGAGTTTAAGTTACAAAAATTTTGTTAGAATGGAAGAGTATATAGAGAGCTTTCAGGATAAAAGAAGTTCTTTAATAATAATATTGCATAAAGCACAAGAGATTTTTGGATATATACCTGAAGATGTTCAAAAATTTATTGCGGAAAGTGTAGGAGTACCAGTAGAAAAAGTTAGTGAAATAGTTAATTTTTATAGTTTTTTTGCAACAGAACCAAAAGCTAAATATGAAATTCTTGTATGTTTAGGAGTGAAGTGCAAAAGAAAAGGGGCAAAAGAGATAGTAGAACAGCTTAAAGAGAAACTTCATATAGATTTAGGTGGAGTTACACCTGATGGATTATTTACACTAAAATCAGTAAACTGTTTAGGAGCATGTGGAAGTGCACCGGTAGTTGTAGTAGGGCAAAGAATGATAGCAGAAGCAAATATTGATAAAATTATGGGAGTAATTTCAGAGATAACTGGTCACGAGAACCAGGCATAAACACTGAATTAGAGCGGTTTTATATATTTGATTTCTTTAATAATATATATAATATATCAATAATTATATTGACATATAAAAAATTAAGGTGTATAATCAAACACAACAGTTCAGAAAAGTAAGAAAAGAGTACTAAAAAAATAGTACTGAGTTAAATTGGTACAAATCTATGTAAAATGTAAGGGGGAAAATTATGAAAAAGTATGTAATGATTGTTTTGATGTTCATTGTGTCATTATTTAGCTTTGCAGAAACTCCAGATTACCATATTGGGGTAGTAAGTGGAACTGTATCTCAATCTGAGGACAGTTTGAGAGGAGCTGAAGCATTAGCTAAGATGTATGGTACAGTTGAAAATGGTGGAATGGTTACTCATGTAACATATCCGGATAACTTTATGCAGGAAATGGAAACAACTATATCTCAAATAGTTGCCCTGGCAGATGACCCTAAGATGAAGGCCATCATCCTTGTTGAAGCCGTACCAGGAACTGTTGAGGCTTTTAGAAGAATAAGAAAAGCTAGACCAGATATCTTATTAATTGCAAACTCACCACATGAAGACCCAGATATTATAGCTGAGGCAGCAGATTTAGTAACAAACCCTGATAATGTGGCAAGAGGATATCTAATTGTAAAAGCAGCACAAAGAATGGGAGCTAAAAAATTTGTACATATATCATTCCCAAGACACTTAAGTTATGAACTTCTATCTAGAAGAAGAAACATAATGGCAGCAACTGCTAAAGATTTAGGAATGGAATTTATAGATATGTCTGCACCAGACCCAGTAAGTGACGTTGGTGTAGCAGGAGCACAACAATATATTCTAGAACAAGTACCTAACTGGTTGAAAAAATATGGTAAAGATACAGCGTTCTTTGCAACAAACGACGCTCACACAGAACCACTTTTAAAGAGAATTTCTGAAGACGGTGGATACTTTGTAGAAGCAGACCTACCTTCACCTACTATGGGATATCCAGGAGCTTTAGGAATCAAATTTACTGAAGAAGAAAAAGGAAATTGGCCAAAGATTTTAAAGAAAGTTGAAGATACTGTTGTATCAAAAGGTGCAGCTGGAAGAATGGGAACTTGGGCTTATTCTTATAACTTTATATCAGCTATTGCCTTAGGTGACCATGTAAGAAACGTAATAGAACATGGTGCAGATTTAACAGACTTTGATTCTATAATTGAATCTTATAATAAATTTACACCAGGTGCAAAATGGAATGGAAGTAACTATACTGATGTAAATGGTGTAGAAAAAGATAACTTCTTCTTGTTATATCAAGATACTTATGTATTAGGACAAGGATATCTTCATATGACAGATGAAAAAGTACCAGAAAAATACTTTAAAATTAAATAACAAAAATAAAAGGTGAGGGGAAATTTGTCTCCCCTCATTTTTTCAAATAAGGGGTGGAATTATTGAAAGAAGTATTATTAAAAATAGAAAATCTTTCAAAGACGTTTGGTGAAAATGTCGTACTAAAAGATATCAATCTTGAAGTAAAACCTGGCGAAATTGTTGGGCTGGTTGGTGAAAATGGGGCTGGTAAATCTACTCTTATGAAATGTATCTTTGGTATGCCAGTTATAGCTGAAACTGGAGGTTTTGGAGGAAAGATTTACTTTGATGGAAAAGAAACAAATTTTAAATCACCCTTTGATGCTTTGGAAGCTGGTATAGGAATGGTACACCAGGAGTTTTCATTGATTCCGGGATTTGAAGCTTCAGAAAATGTTGTGCTTAACAGAGAATCGACTATTAATACCTTCTTAGAAGGACTTTTTGGCTCAAGAATTAAAGCCATTGATAAGAAAACTGTTGAGTCTAGAGCTAATGATGCATTGGGAAGTTTGGGAGTGGATATTAATGTAAACACTGTGGTTACAGAGATGCCAGTTGCTCACAAACAGTTTACAGAGATAGCAAGGGAGATAGAAAGAGATAACACTAAACTTCTTGTGTTGGACGAACCAACAGCTGTACTTACAGAAAAAGAAGCTAAGATGCTTTTAGAGACAATGAGAATGTTGTCAGATAAAGGTATTGCTATACTTTTTATAACACATAGACTTGATGAGATTATGTCCATTTGTGATAAAGTAGTTGTATTAAGAGATGGAAAATTAATAAACTCTTCACCAATTGGAGATACAGATGTCAATGAGATAACAGAGTGGATGATTGGTAGAAAGATGGAAGAATCTTCTAATGATGTAGAAGAGATAAAAAATGATAATAAAGAAACTATTATTTCTATCAAAGATCTATGGGTTGACATGCCTGGTGAAAGTGTAAAAGGTTTATCATTGGAGATTAAAAAAGGTGAAATATTAGGACTTGGGGGTATGGCTGGTCAAGGAAAGATAGGAATAGCTAATGGAATAATGGGGCTATATCACGCAAAAGGTGATGTAGAATTTAAAGGAGAAAAAATAAAACTTAATGATCCTTCTGACCCATTACAAAGAGGACTATTCTTTGTATCTGAAGACAGAAAAGGAGTAGGACTTCTACTAGACAGTTCAATAGAAGATAATATTGCTTACCCAGCTATGCAGATAAAAGGTGAATTTTTTAAGAAGAGATTCGGTGTATTTAACCTTGTTGATGAGAAAAAAATAAAGGAAAATGCTGTTGATTATATCAAAAAACTTGAAATAAGATGTATGAGTGAGAAACAGACAGCTCAGGAATTAAGTGGAGGAAATCAACAGAAAGTATGTCTTGCAAAAGCTTTTACTATGGATCCAGAGGTGTTATTTGTATCAGAGCCTACAAGAGGGATTGACGTAGGAGCTAAGAAACTTGTACTTGATACTTTGAAGCAATATAACAGAGAAGAGGGTACTACTGTAATTATCACTTCATCTGAAATTGAAGAATTAAGAAGTGTCTGTGACAGAATAGCAATAATAACTGAAGGAAAAGTAGAAGGAATTTTACCACCTACAGCAGATGTTCTTGAATTTGGTAAGATGATGATGGGTGTTAAGAACAGAAAAGGAGGGGCAAAAAATGAAAAGTCTAAGTAAGATATTTAAAGAGGCTGGATGGCCTAGAATAATCATTGCTCTTTTCCTTTTGTCTATGTATGTTGTGTCTCCTTTTATTG
This sequence comes from Fusobacterium sp. DD2, assembly GCF_018205345.1. NCBI lineage: Bacteria > Fusobacteriati > Fusobacteriota > Fusobacteriia > Fusobacteriales > Fusobacteriaceae > Fusobacterium > Fusobacterium sp. DD2. Next base: position 6,250 of record NZ_JADRHM010000082.1, on the reverse strand, counting down.
GAATAGATTTAAAATCAGCAATAGGAGATACTATAGTTAGATTTGGGATGAACGCAGTGTTGGTATTGTCTCTTGTGCCTATGATACAGTCTGGGACAGGATTGAACTTTGGTATGCCTTTAGGAGTTGAAGCAGGACTTCTAGGAGCAGTAATAAGTATTGAAATGGGACTGCATGGAATACTTGGTGTATTTGCAGCAATAATATTTTCTCTTCCATTTGCTTTTATTTTTGGATGGATATATGGAAATATCCTGAATAAGGTAAAAGGTGGAGAGATGATGATTGCTACATATATTGGATTCTCATCAGTTGCCTTAATGTGTATAATGTGGCTTTTATTACCATTTAAGAGCCCTGATATGATCTGGGCTTATGGAGGAGAAGGACTTCGTACTACAATAAGTGTTGAAAACTACTGGCATAAAGCTTTTGAAAAAGCACTTCATATTCATACAGAACTTCTTCCATTAGGAGAGATTATATTCTTTATAGTTCTTGCATTTTTTATCTGGGCTTTCTTCAGAACTAAAACAGGTTATGCAATGAAAGCAGTTGGAACAAATGATATGTTTGCAAGAGCAACTGGAATAGATATTGATAAGATAAGAGTAAAATCAGTAGTAATGTCTACTGTGTTATCAGCAGTTGGAATTGTAATATACCAACAAAGTTTTGGATTCGTGCAATTATATCTTGCACCATTTTATATGGCCTTTCCGGCAATAGCAGCAATACTTATAGGAGGAGCATCAGTAAATAAAGCAACTATAACCAATGTTGTAATTGGAACTTTCCTGTTCCAAGGTATCCTTACTATGACTCCAAGTGTTGTCAATGGACTAATCAAAACAGATATGTCAGAGACAATCAGAATCATTGTATCAAATGGAATGATTCTATATGCCTTGACTAGAAAAGGAGGTGCCGGAAGTGGAAAGTAAGATAAAGAAATTTTTAGTTAACAATGTTGTACCTATCTTTATGATAATAGTGATTTTATTATCAGTTCCAGTTTCTGGTTTGAGTTTAAAATATATTATTCAGGAAATAATTTTAAGACTTTCACGTAACCTATTTTTAGTATTATCACTATTAATACCTATCATAGCAGGAATGGGATTAAACTTTGGTATTGTACTTGGAGCTATGGCTGGACAGATAGCACTTATATTTGTTACTGACTGGCAAGTTGTTGGGTTACAGGGATTATTTTTAGCAATGATTATGTCACTTCCACTTGCAGCTTTATTAGGATATATAGGTGGAGTGGTTTTAAATAAGGCAAAAGGTAAAGAGATGATTACCTCAATGATTTTAGGATTCTTTATCAATGGGGTTTATCAATTAATTGTATTATATGGAATGGGAAAGGTAATTCCTATCACAGATACTTCAATACTTCTATCAAGAGGATATGGAGTTAGAAATGCAATTGACCTTAAAAATATAAGAAGATCTCTAGATGATGCTGTTGTAATGCATATTGGAGAGTATTCAATTCCAATATTGACAATAATAGCAATAGTTTTGTTCTGTATGTTTATAGTGTGGTTTAGAAAAACTAAGATAGGACAGGACATGAGAGCTATTGGACAGGATTTGGAAGTATCAAGATCTGCTGGAATTAGTGCTGATAGAACCAGAATAATAGCCATTGTTATTTCAACTATGTTAGCAGGAATTGGACAGATAATATTTTTACAAAATATAGGTACTATGAATACATATAACAGCCATGAGCAAATAGGAATGTTCTCTATTGCAGCACTTCTAATAGGGGGAGCTACAGTATCAAAGGCAACTATTCCAAATGCTTTAAGTGGTGTAATACTTTTCCATGCTATGTTTATCCTGGCACCAAGAGCAGGTAAAGAGTTGATAGGATCTGCACAGATTGGAGAATACTTTAGAGTATTTATCTCATATGGTATTATAGCTTTAGTACTTATAATGCACCAATGGAGAAGAGATAAAGAGAAAGCAGCAGAGAGAAAAAGAATACTTAATGCAGATATACAAAAGCAGGATGGTGATAAGAAATGAAGGTAGCTAGAAACTGGCTGATAGTTCTTATATTTGTAATAGTTCTATCAGTAATACTTTTTATCACAGGAAGACAGCATAATGTCTATGTTGAGAATAAACCAAAAGGAGAGTATGTTGCAGTAAAGGATATAAGATATTCTCTTGATGGGGAAAAAGAAAAGAAAATAAAGCCAAATAAACGTAAGGCTGAAGTTGTAAAAGGACGTAGTCACAAGATAGTAGTTCAGTATAAAGATACAGATGGTGTTACAAAAGAGATAGAGAAAAAATTTGAAGTAAAAGCAACTGAAGACATAATTATTTATCTTCCTGTACTTACCAATAATGGTGAGGAGTGGATGGAAGAATTTATTTCAAAGTAGAGGTAAATATATAAAAAATTTAAATATCAAAATATTTGCGTTTATAAGAAATGAATTATTTTTTAATTATACTTGACAAAAAATTAAAAATAGTATAAACTTATCTTAGGTAAATTAAAAGATTAAAATAATTAGGAGGGATTTTGAATGCACGTAATAGATAAAGATACTTGTATCGGATGTGGAGCTTGCGAAGGAACTTGTCCAGTTGGAGCTATATCAGCAACTGATGATGGAAAATTCGCTATCGGAGAAGCTTGTGTAGACTGTGGTGCTTGCGCTGGTGGATGTCCAGTTGGAGCAATTGCTGCTGAGTAGTACTGAATTTTAAAGAGTCCGAAAGGACTCTTTTTTTTTCAATAATTTTAGAATTTTTGGGAGAGGTATTCTATGTATAATGAGATTGACTTACATTATATGAACTTTGATGATGCTTTAAAAGTATTTATTACAAAGTATAATAAACTTTATAAGGCTGGAGACAGAAAAGAGATAATGGTGATACACGGATATGGATCAAAACATCTTGAGAGTACCCCAGTAATAAGAACTAAAATAAGAGACTTTTTTTCTAGAAACAGGGATTGTGTAAAAATGAGACTGGATATGAATCCAGGAGTTACATATGTAACGCCGCTAAAACCACTGCCAATACCTAAAAGAAAGAAAAGATAAAGCTCTTTTCTTTTTTTGTCTAAAGAGTTATAATTTAAAGAAAATATTGGGAGCGTAATAATGTATATAAAAACAAAGAGAAATATAGGAGAAGAGGAAAAAAACGAAATCTTAAAATTTATATCTGCCAATAAATTGGGAAGTATAATAAAGGAAGAAAAAGATTATTTCAAAATTGGTATTGTAGGAAATACTAAAAATGTAGATTTAGATATACTTCTTTCTTTTGCAGGAGTAGATGAAATAGTACCTATTGGTAAAAGTTATAAATTTGTAAGTCGTGAATTTCAACCTGAAGACACAGTAATAGATATAAAGGGTAGAAAAATTGGTGGAGGAAACTTTTTGGTTATGGCTGGACCCTGTGCTATAGAGAGCAGAGAGTCAATATTTAAAATTGCAAAAGAGGTAAAAAAAGCAGGAGCTCAGGTTTTAAGAGGAGGAGCTTTTAAACCGAGAACATCTCCTTATGATTTTCAGGGTCTTGGAGAAGATGGTCTAAGATATATGAGAGAAGCTGCTGATAAATATGATATGCTTGTTGTTACAGAAGTTATGGATAGTCAGGATATACCACTTGTAGAAAAGTATGCTGATATTTTTCAAGTTGGAGCGAGAAATATGCAAAATTTCAGTCTTTTAAAGGCTTTAGGAAAGACTGACAAACCTGTTTTATTAAAAAGAGGTTTAAGTGCTACAATAAGAGAATTCTTAATGGCAGCAGAATATATTGTTGCATATGGAAATACAAATGTGATTCTTTGTGAGAGAGGGATAAGAACTTTTGAAACTATGACAAGAAATACAGTGGATATAAATGCAATACCTCTAATAAAAGAAAAATCACATCTTCCTATTATTATAGATGCAAGTCATGGTACTGGAAGAAGAAGTCTTGTACAACCAGTTACAATGGCAGCTGTAATTGCAGGAGCAGATGGAGCTATGGTAGAGGTTCATGAGAATCCAGAGTGTGCATGTTCAGATGGAATGCAGTCTCTTTATTTTGATGGATTTGAAAAACTTATGACTAATTTAAATAGATTGTTGGAGTTTAGAAAGGAAATAGTATAAATGACTGATAGGGGAAATTATATACAATTTGATGAACTTGAAAAATATGGGATATTTGCTATTTATACTAAGAAAGAATATGGAAATGTAATGGAGATGAAAAAGGAAAAGTTTATCTCCGATTTTTCATTTACAAATAAAAAAATTACTGCAGGACATCAGGTTCATAGCAGTAATATAGAGATAATAGAAGATGATAATAAATTATATTTTGAAAATACAGATGGCTTTATAACTAAACGAAAAGATATAGTTATTTATACAAAATATGCCGATTGTCTTCCTATATATATATATGATAGAAAAAGAGAGATAATTTCTCTTGTCCATTCAGGTTGGATGGGTACATTTAAAGAGATAGGAATAAATGCTATTAATATAATGAAGGAAAAATACAGTTCTAATCCTGAAGATATAATTATAACTTTTGGAATTGGAATTTCACAGGATAGATATGAAGTGGGAGAGGATTTTTTAGAAAAATTTCAGGGAAAATTTCCTTCTCAATTAATATCTAAAAGTTTTAAAAGAGAAAATGGAAAATTATATTTTGATAATCAGAAGTTTAACTATCTTAATCTGATAGCTCATGGAATAAAAGAAGAAAATATAAATACAAATAATTTATGCACATATGATGGTGATTTCCATTCATATAGAAGAGATAGAGAAAAATCAGGAAGAAACGGAGCCTTTATCTGTTTTAAATAAGGAGAGAACATTGGAAAAAGGGTTTTATAAAAATCTTTTGGCTATCACTATACCTATTACAATTCAAAATATTATTTCGTACAGTGTAAATATGATGGATACTTTGATGTTAGGAAGCTTTGGTGAGACTGTATTATCAGCATCAAGCCTTGCAAGTCAGGTATTTTATATATTTTCACTTCTAATATCTGGAATAGGTTCAGGGTCAGGAGTTTTATGTAGCCAGTATTATGGTAAAAGGGATATGAAAAGTTTAAGGAAAATAACTGCTATGGCTTTAAAAATAGCAATAGGTGTTGGAATACTGTTTGTTCTAATGCTTGTAATTTTTCCTAAACAGATAATGCTTCTTTTTACTTCAGAAACTGGAGTAGTAGAAGAGGGGATCAAATACTTAAGAGTGGTATCTCTTTCGTATATTTTTTATTCAATTACAACAATATTTTTAATTATTTTAAGAAGTGTAAAAGATGTAAAACTTTCTATATGGATATATGTTTTGTCATTTTGCACTAATATAATTTTTAACTACATATTTATATTTGGACATTTTGGAGTACCTAGACTTGGAATAGTTGGAGCTGCTATTGGAACGATTATAGCAAGAGGGTTGGAAGTGATTTTAGTCCTTTTATATCTAAAGTATAGAGAGAGTGTTTTGAGATTTAAAGTTATAATGTTAAAATATTTCGATGGGTCTCTTTTAAAGGATATGATAAGATATGGACTTCCAGTAACCCTGGGAGAGACATTCTGGGGTCTTGGATTAGCAGTGCACTCATCAATCTTGGGACATATGGGAGAAAGAGTAGTAGCTGCTAACAGCATATGCAATGTATTGCATCAGTTTTCACTTTCATTTGTACAGGGACTTGGAAGTTCTTCAGCTGTAATAATGGGTGGAATGATAGGTGCAGGTCTTATAGAAAAAGCAAAAGAAGCCAGCAGAGCTTTTGTAAAGGTATATACACTGTGTGGATTTTTAAATACACTGTTTATGATAGCAATAAGTAAACCGATATTTGCTATCTATACTTTACAGCCTGAAACACTTGTTCTAGCAAAGCAGTTTTTATATACATATGCTTTTATTACATTCTTTAGATCTATAGTGAGCCCAATAATAGGTGGAATACTGTGGGGTGGAGGAGATACGAGATTTTCTGCTTTTGTAGATATTACATTCCTTTGGGGACTAATTCCAATAGGTTATTTAGCGGCTTTTAAATGGAATATGAACCCTGCAGCAGTACTTGTTATATTAAGATTGGAAACATTTTTAAAACTTGTAGCCTGTCTAATAAGAATACGTGGAGACAAGTGGATAAAAAATACAACAAGATAGATGTGATAAAAAATTAAGATGCTTGAAAAAAGCA
>NZ_JADRHM010000081.1 GCF_018205345.1 Fusobacterium sp. DD2 | reverse complement strand
ACAGTTAGGGATTTTATGGGATTTACTCAACTTGCTATTTTAAGAAAAAAGATGTATCATATATTATCAAAATTTATTTTAAAAAATAGAAAGGATGTTTATGGATATTAAAGAAAAAATCTCTTCTGAAGCTAGAGAAATAATGATACAAGAGATATCCGAAGCTCAAGGAAATGAGGTTTTTTTTCGTGGAATTCCAGATGAAAATGGAATTGTAACAGAAGTTGAAGTTTTGGCCCGTGGAAATAGACACTCAACTCCAGCTGTACTTAAAGGAATGAGAAAAGGTGAGGTAATAATACACAATCATCCTTCAGGATATCTTTATCCTTCTGATGCAGATATAGAGATTGCATCAATTTATTCTAATAATCAGGATGGAGCTTCATACATAGTAAACAATGATTTGACAGACATATATATTATAGTAGAGCTTTTTAAGTTGGAAAATGTTAAAATAGATATAGAGCCTTATTTTACAAAAAATGGGATGCTTTCTCAAGTGTTCAGAGGATTTGAATATAGAGATGAACAGCTTGATATGGCAAAACATATTGAAAAAGGTTTAAATAGTGAGGCAACAGTAGTAGTTGAAGCAGGAACTGGTACTGGGAAGACACTAGCTTATCTTATTCCAGCAATTGAATGGTCTATAAAAAATAAGAAAAGAGTAATAATCTCAACAAATACAATAAACTTGCAGGAACAGCTTTTAAATAAGGATATTCCTGTAGCAAGAAGTGTTATTCAGGATCATTTTAACTATATTTTAGTTAAGGGAAGAGGGAACTATCTTTGCAATAGGAAGTACTTTAATGTTAAAATGGGAGATATAGCTCAGGCTGATGATTTCTCTGCTTCTCAAAGAGATCAGCTTAAAAATGTATTAGAGTGGGGAGAAGAGACTAAAACTGGAGACAGATCAGAACTTTATTTTGAAGTGGATAGAAATGTATGGGAGATGTTTTATAGTGAAAGCGATATGTGTGCTGGAAATAAATGTCCATACAAATCAGAATGTTTCTTCCTGAAATCAAGAGAGGAAAAGAAAAAGGCAGATATATTGATTACAAACCATCATATGTACTTTTCAGATCTCGCAATAAGAAAGCAGATAGGATTTAACAGTGAGTTCTCAATACTTCCAGAGTATGGATTAGTAGTATTTGATGAAGCACACAATGTTGAAAAAGTTGCAAGAGATTATTTTTCATATGAAGTATCAAGATATAGTTTTACTAAGATAATGAATCAGATCTATCCTGTAGAAACTAAGAAAAAAAATGCAAGTGCTTTGGAAATTGTTGTAAAGGATATTAAAACTAAGGAACTTGATAGTCGTGGGATATTAGGTAAATATATTGAAGATATAGAGGTTAAACATAAATCTTTATTTACAGTAGGACGTAGTTATTTTGATTACCTTATAAAAATGTTTTCTAAAGGTGAAATGGGAACATTTACTTTTAGAGCTAAAAAAGAGGAGATGGAAAATTCTCCTTTCATGAATGAGTTAAATCAATATAGAGATAATGTGGTAAATGAGTATAGAAATTATATGAAAGAGGTACGAAAATTCATATCTGAACTAAAAGATGCAGAGGATGAGCAGGGACATATAGATGATTTTTCCAGATATGTAGATAGATTAGACGTATTTTTTTCAAATTTTAACTTTATACATGAATTTGATGACGAAGAATTTATATATTGGATAGAGGTAAATAGTAAAAAAAGTAACTCTAAGTTAGTTGCTACTCCTTTAAAGGTAAATAAAGAACTTGAGGAAAATCTATTCATTAATTTAAAAAATCTGATATTTACATCTGCAACTATTGCTGTAGGTGAAGATTTTAAATATTTCAAAGAGTCAGTAGGATTGCCAAATGACACCTTGGATAAGGTAATACACTCTCCTTTTGATTATGATAATCAGATGACTCTATACATACCTAAAGATATGCCAAATCCAACAGATAGAAATTTTATGGATGAGGTAGCAGAATTTTTAAAGGCACAATTAGTAGCCACTAAAGGAAAAAGCTTTGTTCTTTTTACCTCTTATCAGGCACTGAATTATGTCTATTATACAGTTAGAGATGAATTAAAGAAAAATGGAATAGATATATTTGTACAGGGAATGGCTCCTAGAAGCCATATTGTTAATATGTTTATCAATGGAAAAAACCCTGTATTATTTGGAACAGATTCATTCTGGGAAGGTGTTGATATAAAAGGTCAGCAGTTAAGTAATGTAATAATAGTAAAACTTCCTTTTAAAGTTCCTAGTGACCCAGTGACAGAAGCTATAATAGAGCATATAGAAGCACAGGGTAAAAATCCATTTATGGAGTATCAGATTCCAGAAGCAGTTATAAAGTTCAAGCAGGGAATTGGAAGATTGGTTAGAAGTAAAACAGATGTGGGAACAGTTACAGTACTTGATAATAGAGTTGTAACTAAGAGATATGGAAAAGTGTTTCTAGAATCAGTACCTACTAAAAATGTTAAAGTTCTTACTAAGTCTGAGATCTTAAGAGATATTATTAAAGGTTAAGGGTGATATAGGATGAAGAACATCAATCTCTTTGGACTGAAGGTGATGTTTGAAGTTAAAAGAAACAGAAATAGTGATGAGAACATCTATTCAACAGATTATTCATTGAGAGAAAAAATAATATATCTTATCGCAGTTATGTTTATAGTGGCATTTTCTTCTAAATTATTTATAATTTCAAGTAATAATAACTATAAAATTGGAGATATTGTTAAAAGTGATATATATGCTCCAAGTACAGTTATTTTTAAGGATTATAGTGCCAAAGAAAAGGTTATAGAGGATATGATTCAGAAATCTGGAAAAGAGTATATATTCTCAGCAGATGCTGAAAAAATATACCTTGGATATTTTGATGAATTTTTCCAAAGTATTTTAAATATAAAAAATCATGTTACAGAGACAGTTGACTATACTTCAATAGAGAGAAATACAAATAAGAAGATCTCGCCAATGATGGTGCAGGAACTTCTATCTCTTAAAACTTCAGAAGTTGAAAAAGTAAGAAATAAAACCAGAGATTTCCTGGAAAAAGCCTATGATGCAGGAATAGTTCAGGAGAAAAATACAGTATTTTATAAAGAGCCATATAACAAGCTTTTTATGAAATTAAGTTCATTAGAGCAATCTATAGTAGATACATTTACCTCTCCTAACTACATATATGATGAGGCTAAAACTAAAAGGAATATAAAGGAAAAGGTTTCACAGATTAAGGATCAGTACTTTGAAATTAAAGCTGGAACTTTAATAGGTAAGACAGGAGAGGTTATAAATGAGAGAAGAATGAGAATTCTTGAAGCTTGTGGAGTTTACTCTTATAAAAAAAGCATTGCAATTTTTATAGGGAACTTTTTGTATCTTGGTATAATCTCAACACTTTTTTATGCAATATTTTTTAATAACTATCAAAGAGAGATACTAAATAAAAATCTTTATAGAGCGTCATTTTTAATTGTGACAGGAATACTTGTAGCTGTAAGGGTATTCAGTATTGATATTAGGTATCTGATACCTGTAGATATGGCATTTTTCCTACTGGTACTTCTTGTGAACAAAAATTACGCAGTATCACTTTATTCATTTATATTGCTGTTTTTACTTCCAGTATTAAATTATGATTTGAAATTTTTAGGTATTTCATTTATAGCTCTTGCATTTGCAGCACATCTGACAGGAAGGGTAAATACAAGATCTGGAATAATTGCAGCAGGAGTACAGCTATCTATACTTAAGGTAGTAATGTATCTTCTTCTATCTTTCTTTGGTGATACAGAGAATTTCAGTGTTGCTATCAATGCTGGATTTATATTGTTGGCAGGTCTTTTATCAGGAATGCTTACTATTGCATTTTTGCCATATTTTGAAAAGACATTTAATATACTTACAATATTTAGACTTTTAGAGCTTGGAGACCTTTCTCATCCATTGCTTAAGAAAATATCAATTGAAGCTCCAGGTACATTCCAGCACTCTATGATGGTAGCTACACTTTCTGAAAATGCAGCTGCATCAATAGGAGCAAATGCTGTATTTTGTAGAGTTGCTTCATATTATCATGACCTTGGAAAGACTAAGCGTCCTAAATTTTATGTAGAAAACCAGGAAAATGGTGTAAATCCACATAATAAGATTTCACCTTTTATGAGTACACTAATTATAACTTCTCATACTAAGGATGGTGCAGAACTTGCAAAAGAGTATCAGATTCCAAAAGAGATAAGAGATATTATGTATGAGCACCAGGGAACTACATTTTTAGCATATTTCTTCAATGAAGCTAAAAAATTGGATCCAACAGTTGAAAAAGATGAATTTAGATACAGTGGTCCTAAGCCAAAAACAAAGGAGTCAGCAATAATAATGCTTGCAGACTCAATTGAAGCAGCAATAAGATCTTTAGATGAAAAAACTCCAATGAATATGGAGAGTATGATAAGAAAGATAATTTCTGGAAAAATTGAAGATAACCAGCTTTCAGAAGCAAATCTTACTTTCCAGGAAATTGAAGTTATTATAAAAACATTTGTTAAAACATTGGTAAGTATTCACCATGTGAGAATAAAATATCCAGGACAGGAAAAATTAATTAATAAAAAATAAGGAGAAAAAAATGGAAATAATTTTAGATATGTCATTAGAAATAGAAGGATACGATGATTTTGTCAATGAAGAGGAGACAAAGGAGTACATTGAAAAAGTATTAACTAAAGAGTATGAGAGCGATTCACCAGTATATCTTTCTATTCTTTTAACAGGAAATGATGAGATACAGGTTATAAATAGAGAGTATAGAGATAAGGATCAGCCAACAGATGTAATCTCTTTTGCTTATCATGAAACTGGAGATTTTGATATTGGACCTTATGACACTCTAGGAGATATAGTTATATCATTAGAGAGAGTATTTGAGCAGGCTAAAGAGTATAATCATTCTCCAAAGAGAGAATTTTTCTATGTTTTAACACATGGACTTTTACATCTTCTTGGGTATGATCATATAGAAGAGGAAGATAAAGTAGTAATGCGTGCAAAAGAGGAAGAGATTTTAAAAAGCTTCGGTTATACTAGAGAGATGTGATTATATGGACAATAAAAATGAGAAGAGAAATAGATGGAAACACCTTGGAGTAACAGAAAAATTCAATGTTGCTTTTGAAGGGATTTTTGAGACTATAAGAACAGAAAATCATATGAAGTTTCATTGTTTTTGTACAATTATAGTCTGTATTCTATCTCTTTTTATGGACATTGGAAAGTATGAAGCATTGGCAGTTATTATAAGTATTACTTTGACATGGGTTGCAGAACTTTTTAATACAGCAATAGAAGCTTGTGTAGATATGATAACCTGTGAATACCATCCCCTTGCTAAAAAAGCTAAGGATATTGCAGCAGGAGCAGTTCTTGTAACTGCTATAAATGCGTTATTTGTTGCATATATCGTATTTGAGAGAAAAATAGTTATAAACCTTAAAGAGGTATTTTTATTACTTAAAAATTCTTATCAACATACAGTATTTACGATTTTTATGTTAGTTATAATAATTGTAATATGCATTAAAAGTGTAGTAAAGAAAGGAACTCCTTTGAGAGGTGGCTTTCCAAGTGGACATAGTGCACTTGCAGCTTCTATAACTACACTTATAACCTCTTTAACAAATAACCCTAAAGTTTTTGTTCTTACTGTTATATTAGCTATTTTAGTAGTTCATTCAAGAATTGAGGGGAAGATACATACATTTTTTGAAACACTAGTTGGATGTTTTTTAGGTTGGGCAATAACTTATCTGATTTTGATATTGGTTCATATGTAGGAGTATATTATGGTTAGTAAAAAAGAGTATATTCTTTTAAGTATTCTCTCATATTGCAATTTTGGAGAAAAGGAATGTGGAAGAAACATTTTAGAGATCTTCAAAGATGCAAAGTGTCAGTCTATTATTGTTGGAACATTTGATATTCTTCTTTTTAAAAATAGAAATTTTTTTTTAAAATATTTTGAGAAAGAGTTAGAGGAATGGCAAGTATTCTACGTTGACAATAGAACAGCTGTATCAAACACTGGAGATGTTTCAGGTTTTTATTCAGTTGTATTTACTAAAGATGATAAATATGTAATAGCATACAGGGGAAGTGAGAAATTTCCTTTAGAAGATGCATATAAGGACTTTATAGAGACAGATTTAGCCATAGGTATGGGGAAGATTCCTCTTCAATTTTATGAAGGGATAGAGGTCTTTGCAACTCTTATGGATAGATTTGCAATAAAAAAAGAGGATATAACTCTTACAGGGCACTCTTTAGGTGGAGGAATAGCTCAATATGTAGCTATAACTCTTGATAAGAGGATAAATTATATTCCAGAAGTTTACACATGGAATGGTGTAGGAATCAATAGAGAAGGAATAATAACAGTTCTTGAATTTATAGATTTAAAAGAGATTTTAAGAGGACATACAGACTTATCTGAGGAAGAAATATCTTATTTTGATGATTTCAACGATTCATATCTAAAATTTCTTGCAAAAGAACTAAAAAGAATAGGTGCTATTAAAGATGATACAGAGGTTTTAGTTACCAGAGATAATAAGATAGATTTTGATATTGATGAGGAGTTTATGAAAAGACTTCTTAAAAATACCAATGTTGAAGCATGTTTAATGAAGTTTCCTTTAGATAGACGTCGTGACTTAGTTATTAATCAGAATTTTTTTGGTGTGATATTTCACTTAGATAATTTTGTAAAACTTCTTTTAAAAGCACAAAAATATATAGATAGATTAAAGAATAACAATGTATATGAAGATAGAGTATTTAATTTTGGACATTCAGAGGATCTGACTAACTCTCTTTTTAGACATGTTGGAACCTCATATCTTATGGATCAGGGTTTTGAAATGAAAAAACCAGAAAAAAACTCATTTTTTAATAACTTTAGACTTTTTACTAAATCTATTCAGGATTTACACTTTGAAGATGTGTTTTTAGCTTTTATTTCAGATAAACCTGAGGATAATGGAAAGATGAAAAAAGACCTAAATCTTGATTTTATAGCAAGTTCAATAAGAAAATTAATTACAAATGAGTACTGCTTAGAAAATAGGCTATTAGCAAGTTATTATTCTATGGATAAGATAGATAACAGTAATTTTGAGCTCATAAGAGGTGACATTATATCAGGTCTTACAAAAGTTGGAATAGATTTTTTGTATAAGAAAAAGATGATAGAGCAGATAGATGAGATGGATATTGATGAATTTACAATTTTATGGGAGAAAATAAAAGAAAAATTATCCAGTCCATATAGAAAAGTTGATATTTTTGACGTCTTTATTTTTAATTAAAATTTAAAAAAAACATAAAAAATTGTCCCTATTTGAGTAAATTTTAATCTCATTATCAGGGACTTTTTTTTATTACTCTTTGATAACAAAATATGTTACAAAGTATCTAATTTTATTGAGTTGATTTCTATTTTACAAGATAGTTTTTTTTATGTTGAATTATTTTGTCTTGATTGATATCTGCTTAATAGTTTAAAAATTATACACATTATAGAAAAAAAACACGCATAATATATTTTTTGTATTTATCCTATTGCAATTAAAATGACATTGTGCTAATATCTATGTATGAAGTAAATTTAAACATTAGATCGATGAGATCTAATAATCCAAATTAAATTTGAATGGAGGATAGGTTATGGCAAAAAAAGTAGTTTTAGCAGGTGCATGTCGTACAGCAATAGGATCAATGGGAGGAGTACTTAGTACAGTTCCAGCAACTGAATTAGGTTCTATCGTTGTTAAAGAAGCTTTAAAGAGAGCAGGAGTTCCAGCTGAGAAAGTTGATCAAGTTCTATTTGGGTGTGTTATCCAAGCAGGATTAGGACAAAACGTTGCTCGTCAAGTTTCATTAAAAGCTGGTTTAAAAATTGAAACTCCAGCAGTTACTATAAATGTGGTTTGTGGATCAGGTTTACATACAGTAAACTTAGCTGCTGCAATGATTCAAGCAGGAGAAGCTGACATAGTAGTAGCAGGAGGAACTGAAAACATGTCTTTAGCTCCATATTTAGTAAATAAAGGACGTTATGGATATCGTTTAGGAAATGGTGTATTAGTTGACGCAATGGTTAACGATGCATTATGGGATGCTTTCAACAACTATCACATGGGAATGACAGCAGAAAACATTTGTGACCAATGGGGAATTACTAGAGAACAACTAGATGAATTCGCTGCTGCAAGCCAACAAAAAGCTGTAAAAGCTCAAGAAGAAGGAAGATTTAAAGATGAAATCGTTCCAGTAGTAATCAAAGGAAGAAAAGGTGAAACTATCGTTGATACAGACGAAGGACCTAGACCTGGTACTACAGCTGAAGGAATCGCTAAATTAAAACCAGCATTCAAAAAAGATGGTGGAAGAGTTACAGCTGCAAATGCTTCTAGTATAAACGATGGAGCTGCTGCAATAGTTGTAATGTCAGAAGAAAAAGCAAAAGAATTAGGTGTAAAACCTATGGCAACTTGGGTAGCTGGAGCTCTTGGTGGAGTAGATCCTTCTATCATGGGATATGGACCAGTTGCATCAACTAAAAAAGTATTAGCAAAAACAGGAATGAACATAAACGACTTCGACTTAATTGAAGCTAACGAAGCATTCGCAGCTCAATCAATCGCAGTAGGAAGAGACTTAGGATTTGACTTAAGCAAACTTAACGTAAACGGAGGAGCAATTGCTCTTGGACACCCAGTTGGAGCTTCAGGATGTCGTATCCTTGTAACTCTATTACATGAAATGGCTAAACGTAAATCAAAAACTGGTTTAGCTACTCTATGTATAGGTGGAGGAATGGGATGCTCTACTATCGTTAAGATGGAAGACTAGTTTCATTTAAATAAAATATCAGATTATTAATATTGGAGGTTAGGAGTACGTAAGTGCTCTTAACCTTAATACTATTAGACAATAAGGGAGGAGCAAATAATGGAGTTTATCAACTACGAACAAGAAGGATTTGTAGGAATTATAACTATAAATCGTCCAAAAGCTTTAAATGCTCTAAATAGTTCAGTTTTAAAAGAATTAGATGCTACATTAGATGCAATTGATTTAGAAAAAACTAGAGCACTTGTTTTAACTGGTGCAGGGTCAAAATCATTTGTAGCTGGAGCTGACATTGGAGAAATGAGTACTTTAACAAAAGCTGAAGGTGAAGCTTTTGGTAAAATAGGAAATGACGTTTTCAGAAAAATCGAAACATTCCCTATTCCAGTAATAGCAGCTGTAAATGGATTTGCTTTAGGTGGAGGATGCGAAATCGCTATGAGTTGTGATATCAGAATTTGTGCTGACACAGCTTTATTCGGACAACCTGAAGTAGGATTAGGAATAACTCCAGGATTTGGAGGAACTCAAAGATTAGCTCGTTTAGTTCCAGTTGGAAAAGCTAAAGAAATGATCTATGCTGCAGCTAACATAAAAGCTGATGAAGCTTATAGAATTGGACTTGTAAATGCAGTATATCCACTTGAAGAGCTATTACCAGCAGCTAAAAAATTAGCAGCTAAAATAGCTAGAAATGCTCCAATAGCAGTTCGTGCTTGTAAAGAAGCAATCAACAAAGGATTGGATGAAAAAATGGACGACGCTATTGTTGTTGAAGAAAAACTATTTGGAAGTTGTTTCCAAACTGAAGACCAAGTAGAAGGAATGAAAGCTTTCTTAGAAAAAAGAAAAGTTGAAGGATTCAAAAATAAATAAGAAAATAAGACAACACATTAATGTGTAAGTTTTAAATATAACTATATATTTGGGAGGTTTAATGATGAAAATAGGAATTATCGGTGCAGGAACTATGGGTTCTGGAATAGCACAAGCATTTGCACAAACTGAAGGATACAGCGTTTGCCTTTGCGATATAAACAACGAATTTGCAGCAAACGGAAAAGCTAAAATAGCTAAAGGATTAGGAAGAATGGTTACAAAAGGAAAAATGGACCAAGCTACTGTTGATGCTATATTAGCTAAAATCACAACTGGAACAAAAGAAATTTGTAAAGATTGTGACTTAATAATAGAAGCAGCTATTGAAAACATGGAAATCAAAAAACAAACATTCAAAGAATTACAAGCTATTTGTAAACCTGAAGCAATGTTTGCTACAAACACTTCATCTCTTTCAATAACTGAAATTGGTGCAGGACTAGACAGACCAGTTATCGGAATGCACTTCTTCAACCCAGCTCCAGTAATGAAACTTGTAGAAGTTATCGCAGGATTAAATACACCAGCTGAAATGGTTGAAAAAATAAAAGAAATTTCTGAAAGCATTGGTAAAGTACCAGTTCAAGTTGAAGAAGCTGCTGGATTCGTAGTAAATAGAGTATTAATCCCTATGATCAACGAAGCAGTAGGAATCCTAGCTGACGGTGTTGCATCAGCAGAAGGAATCGACAACGCAATGAAACTTGGAGCTAACCACCCAATGGGACCATTAGCTTTAGGAGACTTAATTGGACTAGATGTATGTCTAGCTATCATGGAAGTTCTTTACTCAGAAATGGGAGACACTAAATACAGACCTCATCCATTATTAAGAAAAATGGTAAGAGGAGGAAAATTAGGAAGAAAATCAGGAGAAGGATTCTTTAACTATAAAAAATAGTTATTCCTAATAACTTTCAGGGACCAGTTTTTACTGGTCCT
>NZ_JADRHM010000080.1 GCF_018205345.1 Fusobacterium sp. DD2 | reverse complement strand
TAAATATTCCTCATTAAATATTCAAATAGTGTGCTATCTATCTCTGATTTCAACTTAAGTTCGTACTCAACTACTTGATTACCTTTGTAGTTTGTAATCTCCTTGGGATTCAAAACTTTTTCCACCTGTCCTAAATAATAAAAATTCTCACCTGATTTCTTTTTTATAAAAGCTTCTAAAGTATAATAATTTTCTGCAATTTTCCCTTCTATTGTAAGTTCACCATTACGAGATAAACATCTTCTCTCTTTAGAATACCAAGTAAATCTTTGATTGTCAAAAAATTTGTTGTCATATAATGTAAAAGGAGGCTCATCATCTAGAGTAACAAAAAGCACAACTTTTCTCTCACTCTCAAATACAGTATACCCACTTACCTGATAACCATTATTGAAATCTAAATTTAGATACCAGAAACTTTCTTGTTTACTATACTCTTTATATTTTAAAATGCTTTCTATACCTTGCTGTCTATAATTTTTTAAAGCATAGGCAAGATTATATTTTAAAAGATCATCTATATGAGATTTGAAATAGCTATTAGTTTTGTAACTTTGCATAAAATCTTCTGAAAAGACAAAATAATCTTCATATCTCACAAAAATAGGAAGATACTCTTTCACAGTAGAAAGGCTCACAAATATCTCCTTAGATAGATGCTTTAAACTATTGTAACTACTTTCCTTCTGATTTATAAGCTTATATTTTTCCTCTATATATCTATTAAATTCATCAGGATAAAGCTTTCCATATTGGATCATATAAAGAATAGCTTCTATCTCATGAACTCTTTTAGCAGGAGTAAAAAATCCTGACAAAAATCTCAGGTAATTATTCTCAACTTTATTTATATTTCCAAACTTTTCTTTAGGTCTCATAATTCTCAATACTTCATCATAAGTTTTTTTATATTTTAATATAACGCTTGGATCAATCATATTTCTTTGAAAAAAGTCATATAGCATTGGAGTTCTACCTAACTGTTTTTCAAGAAGATTAAAGTCAGCTTCAATATTTTTCTTAGTTGAAAAATTGGTTTTATTTATATTTTCAAATATCTTCTCCTTAGCAATCTCTTCAAAAGATATAGAACTTTCCCCTGGAATCATATCTGTTCCATTCATTATAAATCTCTTTAAATAATCTTTATCATAACTACTATTTTGTGATACAGCAACTGGAATAAGAAAGTTTTTCTCATAGTTACCTATAAAGTCCAAAACCACTACATACTCTTTTTCAGGATATTTTCTCAACCCTCTTCCTAACTGTTGAATATACACAATTGAAGATTGAGTAGGTCTAAGAAGGATAATCTGATTGACACACGGTATATCTACACCTTCATTGAAGATATCTACAGTAATTATATAATTTATCTCTCCATCTTCTAACCATTTTATTACCTGTTCTCTATAAAAATCACTATGTTCTCCAACTAGAGCAATTGCTTTTACCCCTTTTTCGGTCATTTTCTGAGCTAAAATTTTAGCTTCTTCTATACGGGATACAAAAATCAATCCATGTAAGATATCTCCACTATAGCCATAAAATCTGCTTTTTTCAATTATATTATTTACTCTCTCTTCTGCAGTAAGTTTATTTATTGACGTCTTATCATTTATTGTCTCTCCATCTACAACTATATCTGATATGCCAAAATAATGAAAAGGAACTAGAAGATTCTCCCTTAAAGCATCATAAAGTCTTATCTCATAAGCTATATTATAGTCAAAAAGTTCATAGATATTAAAATTATCACTTCTTTCTGGAGTAGCAGTCATTCCCAAAAGAAATTTTGGTTTAAAGTAATTTATAATTTTTTGATATGACGGAGCACCTCCGTGATGTACTTCATCTACAATTATATAGTCAAAAGCACCTTCCTTATAATAATTTAAATGACTTTCTCTGCTTAAAGTCTGAACCATTGCAAATACATATTGAGCATCAGGATTTTCTTCATATAAAGATATGTTGCCATCTGGCATTACATTTTTATATGTTTCCATAGCTTTTAAAAGAATTGTTTTCCTGTGAGCTATAAAAAGAACTCTTTTAGGATTTACCTCTTTCACATCAAAAGCACTAAGATAGGTTTTACCTGTACCAGTAGCACTTATAAGTAGAGCTTTGTTCTCTGTCCCTCTCACTTTTTTTAGATTTTCCAAAGCATTTACCTGCATGATATTCGGTACTGGAACTTTCTCTTTTTTATTTCTGCTCATATTCCAGTTTTTTATTTGCATTTTATTGATGTTATAGAGTTTTTCATAATCATCTAAAAGCTCTTTATCTACTTTCGGAAGTTGGTAAAATGACTTTTCAAATTCTCCAATAACACTTTTGGCAATCTTCCCATCTGAAAGGGAATTAATTTTCAAATTCCATTCAAAGTTAACTGTAAGAGCTGTCTGAGTAAGATTTGAACTACCAATAAATATTGTCCACATTTCCCTTTTCCTAAAAAAATATCCTTTGGCATGAAATTTTTCATTTGATAGGATACGTAAGTCAATATTAGTAAATTCAAGAAGTTTTTTCAGAGCTTTAGGC
This sequence comes from Fusobacterium sp. DD2, assembly GCF_018205345.1. Taxonomy (NCBI): domain Bacteria; kingdom Fusobacteriati; phylum Fusobacteriota; class Fusobacteriia; order Fusobacteriales; family Fusobacteriaceae; genus Fusobacterium; species Fusobacterium sp. DD2. Next base: position 8,408 of record NZ_JADRHM010000080.1, on the reverse strand, counting down.
TGAGTAAAATTAAGATAATCTCCTGTAAGGACTCTCCCTCTTATCCTTTTTTTCTCCAACTCTCTTAATTCTTCCAGGATTAAAGTTAAGCCTCCCTCTGTTATAAAAGCAACTGATATAATAAATTCATCACAATTTTCCAGTTCTCTTCTAAATGTTGTAATTATTTTTTCTTCTCTATTTGATAAAAGTCTATGCTGATAACTTTGATTTGAATCTAAAGTTTCATCAATAGCACTTGTTTTTAAACTTTCCAGTAAAATATTTTCCATAACTACCTGCCTTTTTCTCAAAATATTGCTAAAATAAAGCTATTTTATTTTACTAATATGCTGAGAAAAGAAAGTAAAAGGGTAATCCACTCAACTTGAGGAATTACCCTTTGTATTTTTATTTCTGCTCTAACTAGCACTTCCCATTAACATAAACTGCTTCTTTAATTAATTTTCCAGCTGGGTCATACTCTTTATATTTACCTTCTAATTTTCCATTTTCTCCATAGTTACATTCGATGTATAGAGCTCCATTTGAATAATATTCTCTATAAGGACCAAACATAAATCCATCTTTTAGGTTAACTTCAACTTTTACCTGTCCATTTGGGTAATATTTTATATTTTCACTTGTTGTTGACATTCCTTCATATATTGCTTTTCTCTTTAAAACACCGTTTGGATAGAATTCCTTTGCTAGTCCTTTATTTTCACCATTTTCCAAATGTCTTACTGAGCTCAATTTGCCATCAATATAGTAAGTTTCATAAACACCATCTATGTTTCCGTTTTTGTAATTTTTCTTTGTTTCAAGCTGTCCATTTAAATAATAAGATCTGTATTCTCCTTCTCTTATACCGTTAACATATCTTTTCTCTTCTTGCACCACTCCATTGTCGTAATTCTTTACCCAAAGACCTTCTTTCTTACCATCCTTATTATATTGATTGACCATAATTACCCTCCTCCTTTATATTCAAGCTTCCCTACTATTAGTATACTACATAGAATTAAATAAATAAATAGCTAAAACGTGCCAAAAGTCAATTTTAATTAAAATTTCTTTTTTATTTTTCTTTATTCTCTCTATTATTGAATAATAAGAAATATAACTACTGATAATCCTGAATATAATTTTTTGAAAGAGCAAATATATTTTTATTTTTTAAAGTATTAATTATCTCTTCATTTGAAAAAATAACCTTTTCTCTAAATATAAGTTCTTCCAAAGTGCAATATCCAAAAAGAAGTTGTGCAAGGCTTCCTATATCAATACTCATATCCCATTGTTCAGCTTTTTTAAAAGTGATATTTCCCTTTCCATCAAAAATATAGACTCCATTATTTTTATCAATAATTTCATCATTTATTTTTAATCTCAAATTAATTTTACTATCTATCACTCTTTTAAACAGTTTAATTGGATCTATGATTCTTCCCATTATAAAAGATGTAATTTCATTCTCAATCTGTTCCTGATTATCCAGATAAAAATTCAAATGTTCTCTCTCTGGTGTATTTATCTCAACCTGTGGATAATACTCTCTAAAAGTTTTAATAAATCTAAGAATATTTATTATAGAGTTCTTATCCTTACCAAAAATTTCTCTTATGTGGATTTTTTCATCTTTATAGAAAATAGTATATCCAATTGGCATATCATCTCTATAAAAAATATAAATCTCTCCATTATCACTAATTACTTCTTGCAATAAATTTTTAAAAGTCTTTTCATCTCTTTTTACACTTAGAAGAAAATCTTTCATTTTTTCTCTATATATATCCATTAAATCACAAATATACTCATCTATCAAGTGAACTTCTAATTTTTTTATAACTATATTTTTATCAATGCCACCACTTGGGAGTTCATTCATATCAAATTTATATTTTTCAATATCTAATATATAATCAAATCCATATCTTCTATATAATTTTGAGTTGATAGGACAGAGATATACAAATTCATACCCCTTCTCCTTTGCCCCTTGTAAAGAACTTTTAATTATTTCTTTCATATACCCTTTATTTCTAAATTGTGGAGATACTGCAACTCCTACTATATAAAAAGATGGAACCTCTTCTCCATTTATAATAAGATTAAATTTATTTTCATGAAGTGATGCTAAAATATCATTTTGTTCCTCTAATAAAAGATAGTTATTCTTGTCATAAAGAGTTGAAAAATAAAAATCCACCTCTTCTTGAGAATCTGTAAAACATTCAAGCCATATTTTTTTTGCTTTTTCAAAATCTTTATCTTCACCATATCGTATTTTCAAAGAAGATCACTCCCTTTATTTTTTCCTTTTTTCATATTATAATGAAATCAACGAAAAAAATCTACCTTAGTTTGCAAAAGGAGGAACATATGTTTAAAACTGATTATAAAATACAAAAAGAAGATATCAACTATGGAGGTCACGTTGGAAATGAAAGAGCTCTTCTTTTTTTTCAACATGGAAGAATTAAATATTTTGAGTCTCTTGGTCTAAGTGAATTAGATCTTGGTGACGGCATAGGAGTTATTCAAAAAAATGCCTATGTTGAATATAATAAACAACTTTTTCTTGATGATGATATTACAATTGCTATTACAAATATAAGACTGTCTAAAAGTAGCTTTACTGTAGAGTATGAGATATATAATTCAGATAATTTTAAGGTAATTAACGGATCTACCCTTTTAGTCTGCTATGACTACAATGTTAAAAGAATAAAAAAGATTCCTGAATCATTTAAAGTAAAAGTCCTAGTGTCTTTCACAGGTGATGTTCAATGAATATTTTAGTAAGTGCATGTTTATTGGGAACAGCTTGTAGATATGATGGAAAATCAAAACCCAATGATAAAATATTAGAACTCTTAAAAACACACACCCTTATTCCTGTTTGTCCAGAGCAGCTTGGTGGTCTTGCTACACCACGTTTTCCTTCTGAAATAAAAGGTAATCGTGTTATTTCAAAAGTTGGAACAGATGTTACAAGAGAGTATGAAAAAGGTGCAGCAGAAGCATTAAAAATTGCTAAGTTATATAATTGTAAATTAGCTATACTAAAAGAAAAAAGTCCTTCTTGTGGTTATAATAAAGTCTACGATGGTACTTTTTCTAAAACTCTTGTTGATGGACAGGGAATCACAGCTAAACTTCTTAGTGAAAATGGAATAAAAGTTATTGGTGAAACTCTTATTGATACTCTTTTATAATAGATATAAAAAAGGATGACGTCATGTCATCCTTAATTTTTTATTTAAATAGATTTGGTATAAATAAAGCTATACTTTCTGAATAAGTTACAACTAGTAAAACCATAAGTAATGCCACGATAAATGGCCATACTTCCCTTATAAAATCTTCCAGTTTTACACGTACTATTGAACAAACAGTAAACATCATAGAACCAAATGGAGGTGTTAATCCACCAATCATAATATTAACTATAAAAATTACTCCAAAGTGTAATGGATCTACACCTAAAGCTTTAACAGCTGGAACCAATAACGGTGCAAGAATAACAAGTGCTGCTCCTCCTTCTATAAACATTCCTACGAAAAGCAATAAGATATTTATCACCATTAAAAGTACAAATTTGTTGCTTGTAAAATCCATAAGTCCCTGAGTTATCATTTGAGGTATTCTTTCTAAAGTCATGTAGTATCCAAATACCTTTGCAGCTGCAATGATAATAATAACTGAACCAGTACTTTGAACTGTTTCTTTCAAAATAATAGGTATGTGATGTAACTTAAGTTTTTTATAAACAAAAAATCCAACTAGGAAACAGAATAGTACTGCTACTCCTCCTGCTTCAGTAGGAGTAAACATTCCCATACGCATTCCTAAAATGATACCAAATGGTATTGCAAGTGCCCAAATTGATTTTAAAGCTTGAGATCCAATCTCTTTAGGAGTTGCTATTCTTTCTCTTGAAGGTTTATAACCCCTTCTTTTTGAGATTATATTAACTGTTATCATAAGAGCTAAAGTCATTAAAATCCCTGGTGTATAACCTGCTAAAAACATATCTCCAACTGGCACATTAGCTATTAAAGCATATAAAATTAAGTTAGTTCCTGGTGGAATTACTGGACTTACAGCCGATGAAGCCGCTGTAACTGCTGCTGAGAATTCAGGTGAAAACCCTTTTTTAACCATTTGTGGAACTAATATTTTAGATTCCATAGCTGCGTCAGCATTTGCAGATCCTGAAATTCCTCCCATCATAGCACTTAAAAGACAGTTTACTTGAGCAAGTCCACCTTTCATGTGTCCTGCCAATACTTCCGCCATATTCATCAGTTCTTCACTGATACCAGAATAGTTCATTACTGAACCTACCATTATAAAAAATGGAACTGCTAAATATGGAAATGATTCAATTGATGTTACAAATTGTTGAATAACCATATTCATAGCCATAGTTGTATTTATAAATATAAAATAGTACAATGCTGATCCTATCAATGCAAATCCTATTGGAATATCCAAGAAAAATAGCACAAATAGAATAGCCACGGGTGTTAATGGATGCATTCTAATTCCTCCTAATTCCTATTTCTCGTCTTTTGCAGCTAAAAATAAACCCTTGAAACTTTTCACTAAATACATTATTGAATATATAGTCATCAGTCCAAATGAAATTACAATAGCTGAGTTTATATACGCATAAGATATCTCAAGTGCAGCTGTTATTTTAGATGATGATGATACATATTCAAATCCAAAATAAAACATAAGTCCGCTTATTAAAGTCATTAAAATATATACTATAAACTGTACAAATTTTCTAATCTTAGGTGGTAATAAAACCACAATTGCTTCAACTCCAATAAGTGCATTCTTACGATAAGCTGCTGCTGTTCCTAAAAATACTGTCCAAACGAAGCATCCTACTGCAACTTCTTCTGCCCAGAAATAAGTAAATTTTAATGCATATCTCGTAAATACATTCATTATAACAACTAGTATAGTTATACTTATAAATACACTACCAATGTATAATTCAAAGTCTTTAAAAAATTTTTTCATCAGATCACCTTGCTACTTAAATAGCCCTTTCTGCTTAGTATTCTATAATAGGGGATGAATATTCATCCCCTATCCATTTATAAACAATTATACCCTAAATTATTTTCCTTCTTTAATATCTTGTCTGATTTTAGTAAGTTCTTCTATAATTTTTCCATGGATTCCTGGAGTCCATTGAGGGAATTCCTCAAATACAGGAGCTGCAGCCTTAGTGAATGCTTCAGCATCTACTTCATTGAAGTGTACTCCATGTTCTTTTAATTTATCTGCATATTCTTTTTCAAGAATGTTAGTAGCTTGTAAGTTATCTTCTGCTCCAGCATCAACTTCTTCTTGAATTATTTGTCTTTGTTCATCAGTTAAACTATCCCAAGTTTTCTTTGAAATACATACTGCAGATACACCTAATAAATGTCTAGTTAATGAGTATTCTTTTACATTTTCATATTGTTTAGTTCCATAATATGTCATTATTGATCCTTCAACACCGTCAATTACACCTTGTTGAATTGCAGCATAAGTATCAGGATAAGGCATTGCAACAGGGTTTCCACCTAATGCTTTTATTGTATATGTATAAAGTTGACTGGTTGGAACTCTTATATTTAATCCTTCCATGTCAGCAGGAGTAGTGATAACTTTATTTGTCATCATGCTTCTAAATCCGAAAACCCAATCTAGTGATAAAACTTTGATACCTTTTTCTTCAGCAGCTTTATTTAGATTTAGTACTAATGGTGTTCTTACCATTCTTAAGTATTCTTCAAAACTTTGATATAATAATGGCCCTGTAACTGCATTGTAATCAGGTACATAGTCTCCTAAGAAGTTAACTCCATCAACTGAAATCCAGTCTGATCCATTAGCAACTTGTTCCATACTATCTTTCCCAATTGGTAAAGTTCCACTTGTAAATAATTGTAATTCCAATGTTCCTTTACTTCTTTCATTGATCTTATCAACAACTTTTTTGAATGATTTTGCTGTCTGTTCATCATCAACAAACTTCATACTTACTTTAATAACTCTTTTATTCTCAGCCGCTTTATTACCACCACAAGCGACAAAAAGAAATAACATAGTAATTGAAAGTAATACACTTTTGATTGCTTTTTTCATATTTCTCCTCCAACTCTAAATTTTATTATGTTGCACCAATAAACATTTCCCCAGCAACAAAAAATCTGAAAAGTAATCCTATCTAAGACTAAGGACTATTTTTCAGCTTCTCCATTCACTAGCCATGTTTATTTTTTATTATATAATAAAGATACATCTTTTCTGAGCAATTGTCAATCTTTTTTTATCAAAAAGTGAACTAAAATAATATTTTTATGTTTTTTTTCGGATATTATGTGTACACTTATACGACTTTATACATTTTTTACAATAAAAAAAACACCTTTTTTCAAGATGGTTTTCTTAAAGAATATGTACTTTTTTTATACTTTCACATTTTGATATACTTGATACAACTTCAAGGCCTTGTATCACTTTTGGAATGTTCAAGGTACATGTGACACAGCCTTTTTCTTCGTCTTTTTTCATACTTTTTATTTTGATTTTCATCTCTTTCATGGTTTTATACATATCAATAATATTTTCTCCAATATTATGTCCAGGTTCAAACTCTATTAAAACTTTACTTATATATCTATTATCAATTAATGAACGTTCAACTGATTTTAAACCAACAAGAGCTATAAGTACTGCCACTCCAGCTAAAATGCTTAATCCATAGAAGCCCCATCCTATTCCTAGACCAATACAGGCTGTTACCCATATTGAGGCTGCTGTAGTAAGACCACCAATTACTCCTTTACCTCTCATTATCGTTCCTGCACCTAAAAACCCTATTCCACTGACAACTTTAGCTCCTATACGACCTAAATCTGTTTTTACAACTTTTGTTGTTCCAGGATGTGTAATTGCATAAGCTAAAATATTAGCTCTTAAACTATCTTGAACTAAAGAGACTATAGTTGCTCCGAGACAAACTAATATATGGGTACGGAAACCTGCTGGTCTATTACTTTGACCCCTTTCATATCCTATTGCTCCACCTATTATTATTGCCATTACTATTCTCAGTATAATCTCCTGAGTAGTAATATTTAATCCAAGTTCTCCCATACCCTCACCTCTAAATTATATTATAAATAAAAAAAGCTAAAAAAACTGATTCTGTTAATCAGTATTTTATAGCTTCCCTCACACTTAGCTTTTATATAGAATTTTAACTTTAAAATAAGTTCCCCTGTGTAAAATTTCTTCTAAGATTAATGTAAAACCAATACCTTATAAGCAATCATAAGTGTTATAATTAACAATGCTTGTAACGAGTAATTTTCCACTTCATCCTCCTGAAAATAAATAAAAACAATTTTTAAACTATTTCGCCATAAAAACAGTCCAAATAATATATGGGTTAATTCCGCCTATATTATAACACAGTTATCAATTTACTTGAATACTTTTTTTTAATTGTGGTAAAATAAAATGCAAAATACTTATGAACTTTAGGTGATTAGATGAAAAAGAATATCTTATTTTTTTTACTACTTATAACTTTTTCCACAATATCATATGCAAGCTCAAATACTATTCAAGAAGAGCAAGGTGAAGATATTGATGGTGTTATGTATTACAAGGCAGACCATACTCCATACACTGGAAAAATAAACTCCCACAAAGATAGAAGTTATTATAAAAATGGAAAACCACATGGAAAATGGCTTTCTTTCTATCCTAATGGGAATTTGAGATCCATAGAAAACTGGAAGGATGGAAAATTAGTAGGAAAGTTTGTCCTTTATGAGAGTGATGGAACCAAAGTTTTTGAAACAACCTATCTAAATGGAAAAGATAATGGTAATTACTATATGTACCATGAAAATGGAGTTATTCAAGTAGAGGGTAAATTTTCCAACGGTGTTCCTCAAGGGACATGGAAATTTTACAATGATAAAGGAAAACTCACTGGTAAAGCTGAATACTAACTGTTAATTATTTGTATAGTGGATTTTAATCTTTAAAGGGGGTATTATCCAATGAGACTTATACTAAAAAAACTTTTAAACACTTCTGTTCTTGTTTCACCTACTAAAGCTATGAGACTTTATAAGATTATAGCTAAAAGAATCAAAGCTGGAAAACCAGTTAACATTGATTTTTTAGGAATAGAAGCAACCACCATAGCCTTCTTATATATTGTTTTTAGCAATTTAATAAAAGAGTGTGAAAAGAATGTTAAAGAGCTAAGATCCATGATTTCCATATCCAATGCCTCTGAATCACTAATTGAAGAGATTGAATATCTGGAAGAAAATTATAAAAAAGTTGGTAACAAACTTGATTCATTAAATTTTAGTTGCATTTAAAAAGGG
>NZ_JADRHM010000079.1 GCF_018205345.1 Fusobacterium sp. DD2 | reverse complement strand
TTCTATTTCTCAGCTACTTTCTATCTTATTATTCAAATTATAATTTCCTAATATATAATAAAAAAGAACTGTGTTAAGCTATAATTCCTACAGCTTTTTCACAGTTCTTTTTATTTTACATCTCTATTCTATCTTTCCAGCTGTCCATCATCCATTAAGAAATTAGGTACAACTTCTATTTCCAATTCAGCAAGACTTGCCTTTACAAGTGTTACTTTAAACTTATCTCCTATGCTATATACAGCTCCATTATCAGTATCTCTCATAACATAATCTCTATCATCAAATTCATAGAAGTGTTTAGCAGCAACTACATCCCAGAAAGCCTCTATATGCTCCTCAGTTTCAAAGAATACTCTCTTATTACTGAATCCAACTATAGTAGCATCATACTCTTCTCCAATTCTATCCATCATATATTCAACTAACTTAATCTTTACGCTTTCCTCTTCAGCTTTCATAGCTGTTCTTTCAGTTTTAGATATATGTGCACAGATATCAGGTAGAGTTTCAGCATTTTTTATAATCTCTTTCTTACTTGGATATCCATGTAGTACTGAGTTTAAAATTCTATGAACAGTAAGGTCTGAATATCTTCTTATTGGTGATGTAAAATGTGTATAATAAGAAGATGCAAGTCCAAAGTGTCCATAATTTTCCACTGTATACTTAGCCTGTTTAAGAGCCATAAGTATCATCTTGTGCACTATCAGGTTGATTCCTCTCTCTTTAGAGTCCTCTATAATCTGTTGAAACTGTTTTGGATGAATCTCATCTAATGAGTGTATTCTGTATTTGAATTTTTCAAGTGTCTCATTTAAGGTTCTTATTCTTTCCATATCTGGTTTTTCGTGAGTTCTGTATACTGACGGAATCTCAAGCCAGAACAGTTTTTCAGCTACAGCTTCATTTGCTGCAATCATGAAATCCTCTATTATTCTTTCAGATTCTCCACGATCTCTACTCTTAATATGGTCTACTTTTCCATTTTCATCTAAAACAAGTTTTATCTCAGGAATATCAAAATCTATACTTCCTCTTTTGTGCTTAACCTCTCTGATTATCTTAGATAGTTCAAGCATATTCATTACCATATCTTTAATAGGAGCATACTCTTTTACTGCCCACTCATCACCAGCAATGATTTTATTTACATTTGTATATGTCATTCTATAGGCACTTCTGATTACTGATTTATATGTATCAGCAGTGATTACCTTTCCATTTGGATCTATTTCCAATTCACATGTAAATGTAAGTTTATCCTCATGTGGATTTAGTGAGCATATTCCATTTGATATCTCTTTTGGAAACATTGGTAGCACTCTATCTACTAAATATACAGAGTTACCTCTTTTGTATGCTTCACTATCAAGTGCTGAACCTTCTGGAATATAGTAAGATACGTCAGCTATACTCACTATAAGTCTATAGTTACCATTTTTAAGTTTTTCTACATATACTGCGTCATCCAAGTCTTTTGCATCGTCACCATCTATTGTGATAATCTGAAGATCTCTTAAATCTTTTCTACCTTTTAATTCCTGTGGAGCTACCTCTGTTTCAACTTTTCTAGCTTCTTCCATAACTTTTTCAGGGAAAGTGTTTGACATTCCCTCTCTTATGATTAAAGCCTCTATCATATTTTTAGTATTGTATGGATCACCTAATATCTCAACAATTTCTCCCTCAGGTTTTCTTTCATTATCTCCCCAGAATGTTATTTTTACAACAACAAGCTGATTGTCATCTGCACCTTTCATTCTCTTTGACGGAATATAGATATCTCTTCCAAAAGAGTGTGTAGGAGTTACAAAACCAAAGTTTTTATTCTTTTGAAAAATACCAATAACAGTATCTTTCTCTCTTTTTATAATCCTTACAACTTCTCCCTCTTTTTTCTTATTATCATTATCTCCAGAAGTTATTTTTACAAATACTGTATCTCCATCAAGGGCTCCATTAAAACCACTTCTAGGAATAAATATTCCCTCAGTCTCTGTATCTACAAAGGCAAATCTGTCCTTTATGATACTAAATACCCCTTTTACAAATCCAGTATTTTCAGGAAGATTATATTTTCCTCTTCCATTTCTTGTAAGCTCTCCATTTTCAACCCAGCTATCTAGAATCTCTCTATTCTCTTTTCTGAATTTTTGAGACCATCCTAAAGCCTTTGTTATCTCATCCTGTTTTAAACCTTTTCCCTTATTTTCCTCAAATATATGTTTTAATTTTTCCAATTCTTTTTCTATATTCATCTAATTCCTCCTTTGTCTTGACTCAATAAGCCAATCTCTCATTTCCAATGTATTTCTATGAGATTTCCCACCTGTTTTTTTAAGATACTCATCCTTATGATTTATCTCAGATATTATTCCTCCATCTAAGTCCCTATCTGTTTCATATCTTAATTCTTCTACGCCAGGATAATCTCTATTCTTTTCAATAGCATCTGCTATATAAATAATTCTTCCAACTATTCCAAGTCCCTTTTTCCCAATAGTATGATATTTTATTCCATCTAAAATATCTCTATCCTCTATTCCAAATTCCTTCTTTGCTATATATTCTCCCACAAATCCATGAAGTATAGGTGTAATTTCTATATCCTCAGGGGTAAGCTCATCTGAATATTCCTCCCTGCAGATTCTTTCTAACTCATCTACACTCATACTCTTTGCCACATCGTGAAGAATTGCAGCTGTTCTCACTTTACTTTCATCAGCTCCATATTTTTTCCCCAGCTCTGCAGCTTTTTCTTCCACTCCCAATATATGGATATATCTCTTAGGAGTTACCCTTTTTTTTACCTCTTCTCTTAATTTTTCTAACATTTTTCCTCCCACAAAAAAAGGCGTGTCAAAAATGCCTCAGATTAAACATATCCAAATCCTCTATACTTATTTATACGATATTTGGTTATGTATTCCTTTTTTATTAAATCTGATTATCTTGACCGCCCATTTATTAAAATTTCATATTTCTCATATATGTTCTTGAAAAGTTTCCACTTTCCTCTTTTTCATCAACCAGTATTTTAACCTTGTTTATTCCATCTATCTCTGTGATACTATTTACTATTGAATATATTCCCAGCAGATTTTTCTTTGTTGGTTCCTTCAAACTTTGAATATTTGCATCACAATCTATATATGCAGTATCTCCCTTTATGTAGACATTTTTTACATCTACCTGAGCTGTTGGAAGAAGATGCACTCTATTTAAATTTTCAAAACTGTTCTCAGCTATTTTTTCAATCTTATCTCTTCTTTTGTAGTAAACTGGTATCTCATCTATCTTTGTTTCCAATCCACTAAAACTATCATTTGGATAATAAAATTTTGCATTTTCTAATTTCCCTGTTGTTGTAAGTGATTTTGTTTTTCTAGGAATATCTATAGTAAAAATTTTCTCTGAAGTAGATTTCAATTTCATATATATCCCACCAAGAATTATTACAAAAAGCCATATTATCACAAGAGTTATCAAACTTTTTTTATACTTTATCACTATACATCACCACTTTTAATAATAATTAGCTCTTACAGCTTTTGCAATCTGCTGAGCCATTTTTCTCTGATTGCTCTGATAGATAAGTTTTCCTAAATCCTGTTTATTATTAATAAATCCAAGTTCAATAAGTATCCCTGGTCCATTAAATCCACGAAGTACTGCAAAGTTAGCTCCATGTATTCCTCTATTTTTCATACCCATTCCACTTGAAATGGAATTTACAACATTTCTAGCAAAACCTACTGATATCTCCTGATTTTTCTGATAAGCAAGCTCTCCCATTATCTGAACAATATTACTACTCTTTTCTCCATATTTATCTCCAACACTGTTTTCAAAAGCAGCTATTCTCTCAGCATAAGGAGATGATTTCTTAGAAAAATAAAAGACCTCTGTACCATAAAGTTTATCTGTCATAGCTGAGTTAGCATGAATACTTATAAACATATCCGCTTTAGCTCTGTTTCCTATATTAGGTCTTTGAGCTAAAGTTACAAAATAATCACTATCTCTAGTCATTATAACATTAAAATCAGATTTAAGCTCATCTCTTAAATATTTAGCTACAGCAAGTACCACATCTTTTTCATGATACTTTTTAAATCCTGTTGCTCCTGGATCTTTTCCACCATGACCAGGGTCAATTATAATAGTATATTGTTTTTTAAAACTTTTATCATTGAAAGTTATTGTAAATTCTCTGGAAGTAGAGTTCAAACTGTATGAGATATTTTTATTAAGCTTTATAAAAAAACCTGTTCCATCCCCATAATCAACTGTTTCAAAACTTTCTACATACTTATTTTTAAATGAAGCGGTATTTATTTTTTTTGTCATTGGACTTTTTGGAAACTCCAAAAAAAGCAGTCTGTTATATGAGTCATAACTTGACTGATATTGAGATTTATCAAAGTTTTTAAGGGACATAACTATCTTATTTCCCTTGTTCTGAACATTAGTTATATTCCCAGCAAATGCCAAGGTACATAACATAAAAAAAAGAATAAATATACGTTTCATCTCATCTCTCCATTAAAAGAAAGGCTGACGAAAAGAGGGGGACTCACTTTTGATCCCTCATCTTCCTCTGTCAGCCTTTAGATTCTCTATTTTACTTTTCTAATACTGCTGAAATTGCACTTTTTCTAAGAGTGATTTTAACTCCTTTATCAACTCTTAATTCTATGTACTCTTCATTTACAGAAGCTACTGTTCCTTTGATTCCACCAACAGTTAAAACTTCCACTCCCTCTTTTATTGAGTCAAGCATTTGTTTTTGTTTCTTTTGTTTCTTCTTATTTGGTAATATTAATAAGAAATAGAACACAGCAATCCATATAATAAATGTTAAAGCTGCTCCTCCGTATTTACCTAGTAATTGTTCCATATTTTATCCCCCTCTGACAAAATTTCTCTCTTTTTAGTATAGCACATATATATTGGTTTTTCAATTTATTTCACTATCTGTTACGCCATAATCTTCATAACTTATTGATAAAAGATTTTAACTTATCTAAAAATGTTTTGTGCTTTTTATAGTTTTTATCCTGTAAACTTTCGTCAAATTCTTTTAATAGTTTTTGTTGTTTTTCAGTTAAGTCAGTAGGAGTTTCAACAACTACTCTTACATATTCAGAACCTTTTCCAGTTCCTCTTAAAGCCTTGATTCCCTGGTCTCTAAGTTTGAATAATTTATCTGTCTGAGTACCTGCAGGTATCTTGATGCTCTTCTTACCTTTTAGTGTTGGGATATCAATCTCTCCACCTAAAGCAGCTGTTGCAAATGTAATAGGTACTTCACAGAATATATCGTCTCCTCTTCTTTCGAAAATAGGATGTGGTTTTATTCTAACAATTACATATAGATCCCCATTAGGTCCACCTGTTGTACTAGCTTCTCCCATACCATCAAGTCTCAATCTTTGTCCATCTTCAATTCCTGCTGGTATTTTAAATTTCTTTTCAACAGTTTCTTTCTTTATTCCAGTTCCACCACAAGTTTTACATTTCTTTTCAGGAACCTCTCTCTTACCATGACACTCATCACATTCAACGTGGCTTACCATATTTCCTAAAACTGTTCTTTGAACTGTTTCAATAAATCCTTTACCTCCACATTTTGGACAAGTCTTCATCTTGCTTCCTGGTTCTGCTCCACTACCATTACATGTAGGGCATTTTCCATCTCTTTTATATTTTATAGTTTTTTCTACACCTTCTGCAGCCTCTTCAAGTGTTATTTGAATTTGATATGAAAGGTCTCTTCCTGGTTCCTGATAGCTTCCTCTTCTGCTACTGAAACCTCCACTAAATCCACCAAATCCTGATGCTCCTCCACCAAAGAATGAGCTGAATATATCTTCAAAACCTCCAGCTCCACCAAATCCACTGAATCCTCCAGCTCCGCCAAATCCTGCTCCCTGTTCAAAAGCAGCATGTCCAAATTGGTCATATTGAGCTTTCTTTTGTGGGTCTGATAATACTTGATAAGCTTCATTGACCTCTTTGAATTTTTCTTCAGCATCCTTTTTCTCTTTCTCAGTGGCATTACTGAACTTATCAGGATGGTATTTCATGGCTGCTTTTCTATATGCTTTCTTTATTTCATCGTCTGAAGCTCCTTTTGCAATACCAAGGACTTCATAGTAATCTCTTTTATCTGCCATTTAATATTTCCTCCATCTATAATAAAAATTTCTATAATATCTATAAGCCTAGCTATTATAACATAAAATCCAAGGTTATAGAATTTCTATTTTTACTCTTCTTACGAATTTTTCTTTTCCTTCAAGGACTTCTATCCCTTTTTTCTCTACAAGATTTCCTGTACAGTTATCATAATCTGATATTCCATTCCATGGTTCGAAGCATACATACTCAGCCCCTGGTACATTCCAAAAAGCAATATATTTAAATCCAGTAAAGTCAAAAGATAATTTATATCCTGTTTTATCATTCTTTAAATATGCTTTTTGAGAATTTGGATTTTCAATTATCATTGCATCATTTATAAATCTGTCTTTTGTAAGAATTATCTTCTTTCCATCAAAAGCTTTTTCTGTTTTTTTCGAATCGATAAATGCTCCATTTAGAACTTTAATCTCTCCAGTTTCTGGTTTTTCAAACTCTATATAGTAATCTTCATGAACTCCA
This sequence comes from Fusobacterium sp. DD2, assembly GCF_018205345.1. NCBI lineage: Bacteria > Fusobacteriati > Fusobacteriota > Fusobacteriia > Fusobacteriales > Fusobacteriaceae > Fusobacterium > Fusobacterium sp. DD2. Next base: position 4,407 of record NZ_JADRHM010000079.1, on the reverse strand, counting down.
CCTTTTTCCAGTGGTGTTGAAAAAGCAGGATGAGCTCCTAGAGAAAAATACATCTTCTCATCCTCTAAATTTTCTACTCTATATTCAATTTCCAACTCTTTTCCTTTTAAGGTATATTTCAAATAAAGTTTAAAATTAAAAGGATAAATCTTTTTAGTTTCTTCATTTGCCTGAAATAAAAACTCTACATATGTATCCTCTTTTTTTACTACTTCAAAGTCATAATCTCTTGCAAATCCATGTTTTGTTTTTATAGTATACTCTTTTCCATTATAACAATATTTCTCACCTTTTATTCCACCTACAAATGGAAATAGTATTGGTGAAGATTTAGCCCAGAATTTAGGATCCTTTTGCCAAACATACTCCCTATTCTCTTTTAAATCTTTAAGTCCAACTAACTCTGCTCCAAAAGTTTCAATTGTTGCTTCCATAATTCCATTATTTATCTTAACTTCCATCTTATCCTCCACCAACTTCTCTTAAATTTAATTTAAGGGAAGAGGGCCTAAGCCATCTCCCCTTTATTGTTATAATATTAAAAGTTTAATCTATATTCAGTTTAGTATTAGTCAACAACTTCAGCTTCAGCTACGTCGTCGTCATCTTTCTTTTGTTCTTGTTGAGCTCCTGCTTGTTGTCCACCTTGTTGAGCTTGAGCTTTTGCTTGAGCTTCTTTATAGATTTCTTCAGCAAATTTGTGAGCAACTTGAGATAGATGTTCCATAGCTTTTTCTATAGCATCTTTGTCTTCTCCATCTTTTACTTTTTTAAGTTCTTCAATTGCTGCTTCAATATCTTTCTTTTCTTGTTCAGTTGCTTTATCTCCATATTCTTTTAGAGATTTTTCAGTGGAAGAGATTAACATATCAGCTTTGTTTCTTGTTTCAACTAATTCTTTAAATTTCTTATCTTCAGCTTCATGAGCTTCAGCTTCTCTAGTCATTCTGTCTATATCTTCTTTAGATAGGTTAGTTGATCCAGAGATAGTTACAGTATTTTGTTTTCCTGTTCCTAAATCTTTAGCTGATACGTGAACGATTCCGTTTGCGTCAATATCAAATGTTACTTCAATTTGAGGTACTCCTCTTGGAGCTGCTGGAATTCCTTCTAGGTTAAATTCTCCTAATTTATGGTTGTCAGCTGCTTTAGCTCTTTCACCTTGTAATACGTTTATAGTAACTGCTGGTTGGTTATCTACTGCTGTTGAATAGATTTGAGATTTCTTAACTGGGATAGTTGTATTTTTCTCAATCATCTTAGTAAATACTCCACCTAAAGTTTCAATTCCTAATGATAATGGTGTTACGTCAAGAAGTAATACGTCTTTTACGTCTCCCATTAATACTCCACCTTGGATAGCTGCTCCAGCTGCAACAACTTCGTCTGGGTTTATTCCTTTATTTGGTTTCTTACCGAAGAATGATTCAACCCATTCTTGAACTGCAGGTATTCTTGTAGATCCTCCAACTAGTAAGATCTCATCTATATCGCTTGGTGATAATTTAGCATCTGTAAGAGCTGTTTTTGTAGGAACTTGAGTTGCTTCAACTAAGTGTTTAGTTAGATCATTAAATTTAGCTCTTGTTAATTTCATTTCTAAGTGTTTTGGTCCTGTTGAATCCATTGTGATAAATGGTAATGAGATTGAAGTTTCCATCATTGTAGAAAGTTCTTTCTTAGCTTTTTCAGCTGCATCTTTTAATCTTTGGTAAGCCATTTTATCATTTGAAAGATCAATTCCAGTTTCTTTCTTGAATTCAGATGTTAACCATTTTATGATTTCATTGTCAAAGTCGTCTCCACCTAAGTGGTTGTTTCCTGCAGTTGCTATAACTTCGATTACTCCGTCAGCAATTTCAAGGATAGATACGTCAAATGTACCTCCACCAAGGTCAAATACTAGTACTTTTTCTTCTTTTTGTTTTTCTAGTCCATAAGCTAATGCCGCTGCTGTAGGTTCGTTGATTATTCTTTTTACTTCAAGTCCTGCAATTGCTCCAGCGTCTTTAGTTGCTTGTCTTTGAGCGTCTGTAAAGTAAGCTGGTACTGTGATAACTGCTTCTTTGATTTCTTGTCCTAAGTATCCTTCAGCATCTTTTTTAAGTTTCTTTAAGATCATAGCTGAAATTTCTTGTGGAGTATATTTCTTTCCAAAGATTTCAACTTTATAGTCTGATCCCATATGTGTTTTTATTGAGCTAACTGTTGAAGTTGGATTTGTGATAGCTTGTCTTTTTGCTATTTCCCCAACAATTATTTCTCCGTTTTCTTTTATGTTTACAACTGATGGTGTAGTTCTTGCTCCTTCAGAGTTAGGTATTATTGTAGTGCTTCCACCTTCCATTACTGATACACAAGAGTTAGTTGTTCCTAAGTCAATTCCGATTATTTTACTCATTTTTACCTCCTAAAATATTCCCTTTTGAAATTTTAAATTTATTAATTAATTACTTCTTTTACCCTTTTTTACAAACTTTAACCATTGATGGTCTTATTACTTTTCCCTTCATTGTATAACCTTTTTGAAGTTCTAATATAATATGATCATCTTCAAATTCTGGATTATCTTCAACCATTACTGCATGATGGAATACAGGATCATATTTACCGTCAGCTTTAATAAGCTCTACTCCCTCTGTTTTCATTATGCTCTTTAGTTGTCCTAAGATCATCTCTACACCTTTAACAAGTCCGTCAAAATCCTTTGTTGCTTCAGATGCAGCTATTGCTCTTTCAAGATTGTCAAGTCCAGTTAAAAGATCTGTTATTACTTTTTCTGATGCAAACTGTCTGAACTCTTCCATCTCTTTTTCTTTTCTCTTTGTGAAGTTTTGGAATTCAGCTTGTTTTCTTAAGTATGATTGTTTCCAATCTTCAACTTCAGCTTTTAATTTTCCAATCTCTTCATCTTTCTGTGCTATGATATCTTCCTGTGTTTCCTCTTTTTTGCAGTTGCAGTCGCCACCACAATTACAAGTTTTTTCTTCTTTTATTTCATTTGTTTCTTTTATTTCTTCTTTAATATCTTTATTTTCTTTTTCTTTCTTATTAAACATCTATGTCTTCCTTTCTTTCGATTTTTTTATTTTCATTGATCACTTTATTTACCTCTTGAGTTACATACTTTATAAGTCCCATAGTTTTTGAATAAGCCATACGTTTTGGACCAATAACTCCAATTATTCCCTTAGAATCTCCAAGCATATATGTTGAATACACAAAGCTGAAATCTTCAAGTCCTTTTACTCCAAGCTCATCGCCTAAAACTACATTTACTACACCACTTGGTGTATCTCTTGTAGTAAGAACATGCTCAAATATTCCTCGTATGTCATCTCTATGATGGAAAAGTTCCAATGCATCTGAAATTTCATTTACATGTTTATCTTTAAATATACTAGGTACATTATTTATAAATAATTTTCCATCTTCATCGTACTTCTCTGCTGCTTTTGGAATTAATTTTTTCTTTGTAAGTATATATCTTTCGATTTCCTGTAAACCAACTGCTTTATCCTTTATAAGCTCATTTATCTCTTGTGACAGCTGGTCAAGTTCTTCTTTAAAAACAGGACTTGTAAGAAGTATCTTTCTTGTCTTTACAACTCTGTTTTCAAATATTATGACTGCCATTATCATATACTCATCTACATATATCAGTTCTACTCTTTTAACCCTTTCAATTATTCCACTAGGTTCCATAGCAATACCAGCATATGTAGTAAGCTTAGAAAGTAAAGACGAAGTCTGTTGCAATAGCATATCCAACTCGCTTACACGATTTTCATAGACAAGTTCAATATTTTCCTTTTCCTGCTGAGTAAGTTTTTCAACTTTTAACAACTCATCAAGATAGTATTTATATCCTTTGTCTGTTGGAATTCTTCCAGATGAAGTATGGGTCTTAGCAATAAATCCCATGTCCTCCAAATCAGCCATTACATTTCTGATTGTAGCTGATGATAAATCAATCCCATATTTTTTTACCAATGTTCTAGATCCTATAGTATCACCAAAATTAAGATAATAGTTGACTATAGCATTTAATACTAGTTTTTCTCTTTCTGTAATAGACATCTTTATCACCTTTTTGTTAGCACTCACTAACATCGAGTGCTAATTCTTGATTAAAACTTTACACTATATTTATATTTTTGTCAATAAGTTTTTTTGTTTTTTTATGTTTTTTTATTGATTTATCCTGTGCAAACACTGGCGTAATGAGGCTTTAAAAATAAATAATTTTTTTACTGTAATTAAATTATTTTTATATTTTTAATTTTTTTACCCCCTCTTTTTCCTTTAGCCACCCTATGAAAAAAGGGCTAATTCTTGACTAAGATCTCCACTTGTGCTAATGTTTTTATCTAAAAACTTCAAGAAGACCCCCTCCTTTTTAGGTGA
>NZ_JADRHM010000078.1 GCF_018205345.1 Fusobacterium sp. DD2 | reverse complement strand
TGGGTTCGCTACAACTTTACCACTTAAAGAGCTTTTCCCACAAGGTGGATTTGCACTTCATGGTAACAGTAAAATATTTGGATGTATCGGTATAGCACTTGCAATCTATAAAACAGCTCGTCCAGAGAAAAAGAAAATAGTATCAGGACTTCTTATACCAGCAGTTTTAACAGCAGTGTTAGTTGGAATTACAGAACCTTTAGAATTTACATTCCTATTTATAGCACCATTCCTATTTGCAGTACACGCAGTACTTGCAGCTTCAATGGCAGCATTGATGTATGCATTTGGAGTAGTTGGAAACATGGGTTCAGGACTTATTGAGATAGCAGCATTAAACTGGTTACCACTTATGAAAAACCACTCAAATGTAATGTTTACTCAACTTATTATAGGAGCAATATTTACAGTAATATACTACTTCATATTCAAATTCCTAATTGAGAAATTCAATGTAAAAACACCAGGAAGAGAAGATGAAACAGAAGAAACAAAACTATACACTAAGGCTGACTGGAAGGCTAAAAAGGGTAACGGCTATGAAGGTAAAGCTGGAGCTTTCTTAGAAGCATTAGGTGGAGCAGAAAATATTGAGCAGGTAAATAACTGTGCTACAAGACTTAGAGTAAGTGTAAAAGATGAAACAAAAGTTGCACCAGATGCAGCATTTAAAGCAGCAGGGGCACATGGGGTAGTAAGAAATGGTAAAGCATTTCAAATAATAGTTGGACTGTCAGTTCCACAAGTAAGAGAAAGCTTTGAAACACTGATGGCACAAAATTAAAAATAAAAGGGTATTAGAAACACGTTTAAATATATAACTATCATGAAAATTTTAAGATTTAATTAATAATTAATAGAAGAACTAAGGAGGAACAATTATGAAACAATTTTCTATTTTAATCGCTGGTGGAGGAAGTACATTTACTCCAGGTATAATTTTAATGTTATTAGATAATCTTGACAAATTCCCAATTAGACAAATAAAGATGTTTGACAACGATCCTGAAAGACAGGCAAAAATCGGAGATGCATGTGCAATATTACTTAAAGAAAAAGCACCTGAAATTAAATTCAGCTACCATACAGATCCAGAAGAAGCATTTACAGATGTTGACTTTGTAATGGCTCACATAAGAGTTGGAAAATATCCAATGAGAGAAAAAGACGAAAAAATTCCTTTAAAATATGGTGTAGTTGGACAAGAAACTTGTGGACCAGGAGGAATGGCTTATGGAATGAGAAGTATCGGTGGAGTAATCGGACTTATTGACTATATGGAAAAATACTCACCAAATGCTTGGATGTTAAACTATTCAAACCCTGCTGCAATTGTAGCTGAAGCAACTAGAAGATTAAGACCAAACTCTAAAGTTCTTAACATATGTGATATGCCAATAGGAATTGAAGTAAGAATGGCTGAAATCTTAGGATTAAAATCAAGAAAAGAGATGGATATCCAATACTACGGATTAAACCACTTCGGATGGTGGAAATTAGTAAGAGATAAACAAGGAAACGACTTAATGCCAAGATTAAGAGAACATGTATTACAACATGGATATGTAGTTCCAAAAGGAGATAACCAACATACAGAAGCAAGCTGGAACGATACATTTGCAAAAGCTAAAGATGTATTAGCAGTAGATCCTACTACATTACCAAATACATACTTAAAATACTATCTATTCCCAGACTATGTAGTTAAACACTCAGACAAAAATTACACAAGAGCTAATGAAGTAATGGATGGAAGAGAAAAATTCGTATTTGGAGAATGTGAAAAAATAGTTAAAAACAACACAGCAAAAGGAACTGCACTTCACATTGATGAACATGCTTCTTACATAGTTGACCTTGCAAGAGCAATTGCATTTAACACTAAAGAAAAAATGCTACTTATTGTTGAAAACAATGGAGCAATAGTAAACTTTGACCCAACAGCAATGGTAGAAATCCCTTGTATCGTTGGAAGCAATGGTCCAGAACCATTAGTAGTTGGAAAAATCCCTCAATTCCAAAAAGGATTAATGGAACAACAAGTTACAGTTGAAAAATTAACAGTAGAAGCTTGGATTGAAGGATCATATCAAAAACTATGGCAAGCTATTACAATGTCTAGAACTGTACCAAGTGCATCAGTTGCAAAACAAATTCTAGATGATTTAATAGAAGCTAACAAAGAGTACTGGCCAGTATTAAAATAATTGAAAGACTTTAGCTTTAATAGGCTTTAAATAAAAAAATAAGAGGTTGTTGTGAAAAAATAAAATTCTTGGCATTAGAAATAGTTTCGTAATTTATGCAGCGAAACAGAATACGGAAAATTCGACTGTCTGAACGAAGTGAGTTTCGGATTTTCTTTCTGTGAGCAAGATAAATAGAAACTATTTCTAGCTAAGAGAATTTTATTTTTATAAATTTACAACAGCCTCTTTTTCTATCATAAGCAAAAGTCTTTCAAAGAAAAGTATAGCATTTCCAAAAAAGTCATTACATTGTAAATTTCTATCATCCATAGGATTTGAGTCCTTTATGATAAAAGTCAGGTCTGCCATATTTTCAACAGTGGAATTTTTAGCTCCAGTAAAAAGTATAATAGGTACTTCGTTAAGAGTTGCTTTTTCACATAGCATTGTAACCTGTGATGTTTCACCAGATTTCGATACCACTATAAGGATACCTTTTTTTAAGAATTTAGGCTCCATAGTCTCCATATATTCAGATCTCATACTGTAATGACCCTGCACCATAAGCTTATCACTTATATATCTCACTACAGCAGCTGAAAATCCTGTCCCATGGACAAATATAGGCCTATTCTTATCAGATATGAGTTTTTTAAAATATCTCAACTTCTCCTCTGAGAGATTTACACAGAACTGGTTGTTGAGATTTGAGTGTTCAAGATGACTTTTCATATTGAACTCCAGCTTATAAACCATATCTACAAAGCCCTTGTACCCAAGTTTTTTAGCTAGATTCATCACAACTGAAGTAGAGGCAAAGCACTGTTTTGCAACACCTCTTACCCCTATTTCAAGGGATTTTTCAAAGTTGTTGACTATATATTTAAGTGCCATCTCTTCTGACTCTGTAAGATTATATTTCTCAGCAATCTTGTATATATCTATATTTATCTCTTTATCCATGCAAACTCCTTTATGTTTTTATAAATTTCCTGTTTTTCTAGAAAGAGCAGATTATCGCCCATAAAAGTCTTAAGAAAAGAGCGATTATAATAGCTATAATCAGCCATTTGATTATAGAAAGTACCACTGGCATACTTTCACTCATCTCTGTTATTATCATAACTATGAAAAATAAGATACCGATAACTATCCACATATAAACTTCCCCCCTAGTAATGTTTTTTACAATCTAATTATCTAAAATCAGATTAAAGTTTTTAATATCGTGGTCAAGGTCAAAACTTTCACTTCTTTTTAATACCTTATTATTATCCATAACAGTTATAAATACATTTTTTCTGCTTGGAATCTTGTAGAACTCATAAAAACCATTTTCATCAGTTTTAGTTGTTGAAATCTTATTAAAATCATTGTCACGTAGAAATACCTTAGCACCTCTAATAGGTTTTACCCCATCAGTTACAATTCCACTTATAGATGAACGTATTCTTGTAAGCTGAATCTCAATATTTGTAACAGAGGTATTTTTTTCAACATTTCTAATGGTACCATTTTCTGTGTACCCCTCTTTTTCACACATTATAGTTACAATACCAGGTTTTAATTTAAGTTCAAACATCCCAAATTCATCACCTGTTATCTTTTTGATTTCAGTTCCAAGTTTTATAGAAACAATAGGATATGGAATAGAGTTTCCATGTTCATCTACAGCCTGTCCTTTTATAAAGCTTGGGATCTGATGAAGATTTATGTTAACTGTATATGGAATTGCCGGATTTGTAAACTGATATACTATTGCATTTTTTTTATCAAGAGTATAGTCTTTTCTCTCTACATGGATACGGTAATTTCCCTTTGGCACATATGCTGTGAAGTTTCCAAATAGATCTGTTGTAAAATTATATCCAATATTCTTACTATTATATAGGGTGATTTTTGCAGCTCCAATATTCAGTTCACCACTTTTTACATTTCCTTTTACTTTTACAGTATCGTTACGGGTGAAATTAATATTTATAGGTGCATTTACTTCCTTTATATTAATATCTTTTTGTATCATAGGATATTCAGGTGTTGAAAAGACAAATGAGTAGTTTTTTTCTTCTAAGTTAAGCTGGGTATGTCCATCATAAAAAAGAGCCTCTCCACTATTTTCTGCTCCATCTTTATAGTAGAGAATCTTTCCAGTTGGTATATTAAAATTAAAATCTATATTTTTTGAAAAACTTATTATATTTATCAATATCAAGAAAATCATGGTCAATATTTTTTTCATAACTTCACCTCAATGTATATATTCGTTAAGTTATTATAACATTTTTTTTACTATATGGAAAAGTAAATATATCCCTATGTTAAGTAGAAATATATTTTTTTCATTTAAAATTAAAAAATTAATAGTATATAAGTAAAAAATATTATAGAATATATAAAAGGGAGAATTTTGCAAAAAATAAAAGTTGGATTTCTCAATAAAAATAGGAGCTATGTAAAAACAACTATTGAGTAAAAGGGAAAAACTTAGTATACTATTTAGTATACGAATTTATTTTTTTATGGAAAATTATTGAGTTGAATTTAAAAATTCTTAAAATAAATTGGTAGATTGAAAATATATGGCTATATACTGTTTTTTTAGCCATTTTTATAGAAATATTTGTAAATGGTTATGGTGATGTGAAGTGGATGAAAGTTTGGTAACTAAAGCTAGTCAAGTAAAAATTAATTTTTTAAAGACACAGGCTGAAAGATCTTTTTACTTAAATGAATACAAAGAAAATGTTTCAATGGCACTTACTGAAGATCAGCTTAATTCTAGCTTAGTATATCAAGGAATAATTGATGAGATGAAAAAAGATACAACTGCGTATATTAAGATGAGAAGAGATATTCCTCTCAAAAATCTCAAGCCCTACATACTTGAAGCTGAGAAATCAAAGGTGAGATATACACTTGTAGATGCCTTGGATCTTCAGGGAAATATCGCCTTGGTAGTGGTGACTAAGGAGCCTTTTGACAGTAATGACAGACAGATAGTATTAGAAGATATAGGAGAAAAATTTGAGAAAGCAGGACTTTCAAGGGAGTATATCAGATTTTTCGGACAAAAAATCTGTGATAAGCACTACAATCTTATTGCAGAAAAACTCCCACAATACAAGGATAGATTCCAAAGACTAACCTTTATCGACAGATTGTTTGGTAAAGATTGTCCAATATGCAAACTAGAAAAGGAGAAAAACAGATAATGGTAGAAGCTTTTAAGGTAACAGGTGGGAAAGAGATCAAAGGAGTGTTGGAAGTAGAAGGATCTAAAAACTCTGCTCTTCCAATAATGATAGGGACTCTAGTGGAAAAAGGGACTTACATTTTAAGAAATGTTCCTAATTTAATGGACATCAGAACTCTTGTAAAACTACTGGAGAGTCTGGGCCTCATAGTTGAAAAACTTGATAACAATACATATAAAATAGAAAATAATGGTCTTACAAGTTTAGTAGCTGCTTATGATCTCGTAAAAAAAATGAGAGCTTCATTTTTAGTAATGGGTCCTATGCTTGCACATTGTAAAAAAGCAAGAGTATCTCTTCCAGGAGGGTGTGCAATTGGAGCAAGACCTGTTGATCTTCATCTGAAGGGATTTGAAGCCTTAGGAGCTAAAATTGAGATAGATCATGGTTATGTTAATGCAGAGGCTGAAGAACTTATTGGAAATAAGATAATACTTGATTTTCCAAGTGTTGGAGCAACTGAAAATATAATTATGGCTGCTGTAAAAGCAAAGGGTGTTACAATTCTTGAAAATGCAGCAAGAGAACCGGAAATTGAAGACCTTTGTAACTTCTTTAATGATATGGGAGCTAACATAACTGGGGTGGGAACAGGAACTCTTAGAATTCAGGGAGTGGAAAAACTATATCCAGGAGAGCATACAATTATTCCAGATAGAATAGTAGCTGGAACATTTATCATAGCTTCTGTAATGTTTGATGGAAAGATAGAGGTAAAAGGTGTAAGAAAAGATCATCTTGAAGGTTTTTTAATGAAACTTGAAGAGATGGGAGTAAAATTTGAGATAGAGGGAGACACTTTAAGAGTCCTTTCAAAACTTAAAGATATACATGGAGAAAAGGTAACTACAATGCCTTATCCAGGATTCCCAACAGATCTTCAATCACCTATAATGACACTTATGTGTTTAGCTCAAGGTAACAGTGAGATTAAAGAGACAATTTTTGAAAATAGATTTATGCACGTTCCTGAACTGAATAGAATGGGAGCAAAAATAGATATAAATGGAAATATAGCAACAATAAAGGGGATTGACGAATTTTCATCAGCAGAGGTTATGGCAAGTGACTTAAGAGCTGGAGCGTCACTTATACTTGCAGCACTTAAAGCTAAAGGTGTAAGTATTGTAAATAGAATCTATCATGTGGATAGAGGATATGAAAATCTTGAACTTAGATTAAAAGAGATTGGTGCAGATATAGAGAGAATTAAAGTAGAGGTGTAGGTAACACAATGGAAAAAATAATAGGAGTAAACCCGGCAATAGAGGTACTTCAAAATAAGGAAAAAACAATAGAAAAGGTAGAATTATATAAAGGTGCCAGAGATGAGAAGATAAATCAGATAAAGAGATTGGCATCTAAAAGAAATATAAAGATATTCTATACAGATAAAAAGAGAGAGAATTCTCAAGGTGTAGTAGTATTTGTAAGTGATTATGATTACTATGTGGATTTTGGAGCTTTTTTGGAAAAAATTGCACCTATGGAGAAAAGTATAGTCCTCATACTGGATGAGGTACAGGACCCAAGAAACTTTGGAGCACTTATTAGAAGTGCTGAAGTATTTGGTGTAAAAGGGATAATTATCCCAGAAAGAAATGCAGTTAGAATCAACGAAACTGTAGTTAAGACATCTACAGGTGCTATAGAGTATGTAGATATAGTAAAAGTTACTAATATTTCTGAAGCTATAAAGAGACTTAAAACTTTGGATTACTGGGTATATGGTGCTGAAGGAGAAGAGGGAGCACATGACTACTCTAAGGAAAAATATCCAAGTAGAACAGCTCTTGTATTAGGAAGCGAAGGAAATGGAATGAGAAAGAAAGTTAAAGAGAGTTGTGATGTATTAATCAAAATACCTATGCATGGTAAAATCAACTCACTTAACGTATCAGTAGCAGGGGGAATTATACTATCTGAGATAGTAAAATCATTTGAGTAAAAAAACAGATTTATATAAAATTATTTTGGATAAGTGAAGGGAAGAAGGTATGAGTGAAAATATAATAACTGACGAAGTAGTAGCCAAGGCACAAAATGGTAATTCAGAAGCAATAAATTTGATACTTAGAGAATATAAAAAGCTGATATTTCTAAATGTTAAAAATTATTTTCTGATAGGTGCTGAACAGGATGACTTGCTTCAAGAGGGGACAATAGGTTTACTTAAGGCTATACAGGCTTATACAAGGGGGAAGGCATCTTTTAAGACTTTTGCAACACTTTGCATAAGAAGACAGATACTTACAGCAGTGAGAAGTTCCAACGCACAGAAAAACAGTGCACTTAATGCTGCAAGCGGGAATAATCTGGAAAATGAAAATGGTTATGAGACATATCCTAAAAATCTGTATTCTACAATTAAATACAATCCTGAAGAGATATTTTTATCAAAGGAGAAGATTACTGACTTTCAAAAATTTGTTGAAAGTAATTTTAGTCCCTTTGAAAAGGTTGTATTTGGATATATGATTAAGGGATTTTCCTATAAAGAGATAGCTGAGGAGTTAAATAAATCACCAAAGACTATTGATAACAGTTTTCAACGAATTAAAAGAAAGAGCGAATTATGGCTCAGTACCTACTAGGGTACTAAAAAGTAGAATAATCTAAGATGATAAATTATGAAGAAATTAAAAATTAAAATTTTGAAAGTTTGATAGAGGTGAGATTGTTGAGAGAATACGATTTTAAAGAAGTAGAAGCCAAGTGGCAAAAGAACTGGCAAGAGGGTAACATATTCAAAACTTATGACTCAGTAGAAGGAAAAGAAAACTATTACCTACTTGCAATGCTGCCATATCCATCAGGAAAATTACACGTTGGACATGCCAGAAACTATACATTGGGAGATGTTATAGCTAGATATAAAAGAATGAAAGGGTACAATGTGCTAAATCCTATGGGATGGGACTCATTTGGACTACCAGCAGAAAATGCTGCTATACAAAATGGTGCTCACCCAGCTAAATGGACAATTTCAAATATTGAAAATATGAAAAGACAGCTTAATATGCTTGGATTTTCTTATGACTGGGATAGAGAGATAGCTACTTGCAAACCTGAATATTACAAATGGAACCAATGGATGTTCAAAAGATTCTATGAAAAAGGACTTATCTATAAGAAAAAATCATTTGTTAACTGGTGTCCAGACTGTAATACAGTACTTGCAAATGAACAGGTTGAAGATGGAAAATGCTGGAGACACAGTAAAACTACAGTTATTCAAAAAGAATTAGAACAATGGTTCTTCAAAATTACTGACTATGCTGAAGAATTATTAGATGGACATAAAGAATTAAAAGGTGGATGGCCTGATAAAGTTCTTGCAATGCAAAAGAACTGGATTGGAAAATCTTTCGGTACAGAGATAGTATTTAAAGTGGCTGAAACTGGAGAAGATCTACCAATGTTCACTACAAGAATAGATACTATATATGGAGTTTCATACTGTGTAGTTGCTCCTGAACACCCAATTGTATCTGAAATATTAAAAGTTAATCCAGGAATCAAAAAAGAAGTAGAAGAGATGGAAAACACTGATCTTATTGAAAGATCAGCAGAGGGAAGAGAAAAAAGAGGAGTATTTACAGGTTGGCATGTAATCAACCCAATAACTGGTAAAAAAGTTGAACTATGGGTAGCTGACTATGTACTTATGAACTATGGTACAGGTGCTGTAATGGCTGTTCCATGTCATGATGAAAGAGACTTTGCTTTTGCTAAAAAATATAATCTTCCTAAAAACGTAGTAATCAATCCAGTAGATAAAGAAACTGGAAAAGCTATAGAATTAGATCCTGCAACAATGACTGAAGCATTTACTGAAGAGGGAGTGATGACAAATTCTGGTGAATTTGACGGAATGAACTCTAAAGAAGCTCAAACTAAAATTGCTGAATATGTTGAAAATAAAGGTTGCGGAAAGAGAACTGTTAAATACAGACTTAAAGACTGGGGAATCTCAAGACAAAGATATTGGGGAACTCCAATTCCAGTATTATACTGTGAAAAATGTGGAACTGTTCTTGAAAAAGATGAAAATCTTCCAGTACTTTTACCAGAAGATGTATCATTTAATGGAAAAGGAAACCCACTTGAAACTTCAGAAAGCTTTAAACATGCAGTTTGCCCAATTTGTGGAGGACCTGCAAGAAGAGATACAGATACTATGGATACATTTGTTGACTCATCTTGGTATTTCTTAAGATATTGTGACCCTCACAATGATAAAGAGCCATTCAGTAAAGAGATAGTTGATAAATGGATGGGAGTAGACCAATACATAGGAGGAGTAGAACATGCTGTAATGCACCTTCTATATGCTAGATTCTTTGAAAAAATCCTAAGAGATTTAGGACTTGTTTCAGCAAATGAACCATTCAAAAAACTTCTTACTCAAGGAATGGTACTTTCTCAATCTTACTATTCTGAAAAAGAAAGAAGATTTATATTCCCTCAAGATGTAGATGTAAAAGGGGATAAAGCATACTTGAAATCTACTGGTGAAGAGCTAGTTACTAAGATGGAAAAGATGTCAAAATCTAAAAATAACGGTGTTGACCCAGAAGAGATGGTACTTAAATATGGTGCTGACACAACAAGACTATTTATAATGTTTGCTGCTCCACCTGAAAAAGAGTTGGAATGGAGTGAAAACGGACTTGCAGGAGCTTACAGATTCCTAACTAAGATCTGGAGACTTGTAATGGAAAACAAAGATAATCTAGATCCAGCTCCAGTTGATATGTCTAAGATAAATAAAGAAGATAAAGCTTTACTTATAAAAATGAACCAGACAATTAAAAGAGTTACAGATTCTATAGAGAATGACTACCACTTCAACACTGCAATAGCAGCTACTATGGAACTTATAAATGACACTCTTGACTATAAAAACAACATTATGGATGCAGGAAAAGGAACTTCTGAATCTAAGAAGATATTTGATGACGTAATCCAAAAAATCCTAGTTATGTTATCTCCATTCATTCCTCATATCTGTGATGAGTTATGGTCTGAAATAGGAAGAGAAGGATACCTATTTAATACTGAGTGGCCTTCATATGATCCAAAACTACTTAAGACTTCTGAAGTAGTAATGGCTGTTCAAGTAAATGGAAAAGTTAGAGGAACTATTGAAGTTGAAAGAGGTTCTGCTAAAGAGGATGTTGAAAAAGAAGCTCTTGCTCTTGAAAATGTTCAAAAACATATGGAAGGTAAAAAACTTGTAAAATTGATAGTTGTACCTGACAAAATTGTAAATATAGTTGTAAAATAAAATATTGAGATAGATGCCAGTAGTGACAGAATTTGATTTTGTCGCTATTGGCATTTTTTCTTTCTTTTATATAAAGAAGAATATTGATTAAGAGGCTGTTGCAAATTTGTAAATAATAAAATTCTTGGCATTAGAGATAGTTTTGTAATTTATGCAGCGAAACAGAATACTGAAAATCCGACTGTTTGAACGTAGTGAGTTTCGGATTTTCTTTCTGTGAGCAAAATAAATAGAAACTATTGATAGCTTAGAGAATTTTATTTTTATACTATTAGAAATGCACAGCCTCTTTTTTTACTATCGTTTTTATTTGAATTGGATATAAAAATATTACATATCTTTATATATAAAAGTAGAAAGTGGATAATATCGGTAGAAATATTGTGAAGATAGAAAAATCCTATCTTTGTGTTGAAATTATAGAAAATAGATGATTTAAATTGTAAGAAAGAATAAAAAAAATACAAAA
This sequence comes from Fusobacterium sp. DD2, assembly GCF_018205345.1. NCBI lineage: Bacteria > Fusobacteriati > Fusobacteriota > Fusobacteriia > Fusobacteriales > Fusobacteriaceae > Fusobacterium > Fusobacterium sp. DD2. The sequence continues at coordinate 63 of NZ_JADRHM010000078.1, read as the reverse complement.
AAGTTGTTGACGAAAATATGTATCTGTGGTAATATATATCTTGTCCGCGAGAAAGCGGTAAAC
>NZ_JADRHM010000077.1 GCF_018205345.1 Fusobacterium sp. DD2 | reverse complement strand
TGCTCATCACAGGAATTATAATATCATACTTATAAATTTATGTCAAACTTTTTTTCAAAAATATTGACAATAAATTCCCATAACTATATAATAGACCACATAGGTATATAATATTATGAGGTGAAAGAAAATGAGAAAAAAGATAATAATAATTGGAGGAGTTGCAGCAGGTATGAGTGCAGCTGCAAAAGCAAAAAGAATAAATCCAGAACTTGAAATAACAGTATATGAAAAAACTGATATCGTCTCTTGGGGGGCTTGTGGACTTCCTTACTTTGTAGGAGACTTTTATCAGGATCCTAATATAATGGTAGCAAGAGAACCAAAACAATTTGCAAAAGATGGAATAGTTGTAAAAAGTCAACATGAAGTAATCGATATAGATATCAATAAAAAAGAGGTAACCGTATTAAATCACTTAACTGGTGATAAATTCACAGATACTTTTGATGAACTTATCATAGCTACAGGAGCATCTGCTGTAAATCCTCCTATAAAAAATATAGATGCTAAGAATATATTCCACTTAAAAGCTTTTAAAGATGGTTTAAATTTGAAAGCTGAGATGATTAAAGAAGAAAATAAAGAAATTGTAATAATCGGGGCAGGGTATATTGGACTAGAGGCTGCAGAAGCTGCAAAACACCTAAATAAAAAGGTCAGAATAATTCAACGTGGTGAAAGAGTTCTACCAGGAAGTTTTGATAAAGAGATTACAGATTTAATGGAAGAAGAACTAAGAAATACAGAAGATTTAACTCTACATTTAAATGAAAATGTTGAAGAATTTGAAGTTAAAGATGGAAAAGTATGTGGAGTAAAAACAGATAGAGGTAGCTATCCTGCTGATCTTGTCATTGTAGCTATAGGAGTAAAACCAAATACAGAATTTCTAATTGGAAAAGGGTTTAAAACATTAAGAAATGGAGCTCTTATAATAGATGGAAAAGGAAGAACAAATATTCCTGGAATATATGCTGCTGGAGACTGTGCAAGTGTATATCACAAAGTTAGAAAAGATAATGTATATATTCCATTAGCTACTAACTCAAATAAAATAGGTAGAGTAGTTGGAGAACATTTAGCAGGTGTTGAAATAGAATTTGCAGGTACTTTAGGTTCTGCTGCTATTAAAGTTATCAACTTGGAAGCTGGACGTACAGGAATATCACAAAGTGAAGCTGAAGAATTAGGTATTCCATATGATACAGTATTTATAGAAGATGCTAACCAGACTGGATACTATCCTGGTCAGGAAGATCTTTATGGAAAACTTATATTCCATAGAGAAACAAGAGAGGTACTTGGTGGACAATTAATTGGTAAAAAAGGAGCTGTTCTGAGAGTAGATGTACTTGCTGCAGCTATTGATAAACATATGACAGTAGATGAGTTAGGAATGCTTGACCTATGTTATGCACCACCTTTTGCTCTTACTTGGGATACAATCAATACTTTGGGAAATGTTGCTAAATCAAAATTAGCTAAAAAAAGATAAAAACAAGGGACTGTTGGAGATTTGCAACAGTCCCTCTTTTTTTATTTAGATTTTTCCAATTTTTTTCCAATATAGAGAATTGCTCCATTTAAAATAAAAGCAGCAATAGCTATAAGTTTTCCTGAAGCACCGCCATATAATTTTCCATAAGTAGCAACTCCACCACCAACAATTATAGCAAGTATAACAACTTCTTTTCTAACTCTATATCCAAACATTCCAACAAAAGTAGGAATAATAAAAGCACCAGAATATATTGTCAAAGCTAAAAGAAGCGTCGATAAAATATATTTCATCTTAATAGCTATAAACATAGCTCCTACACCAAATACCACAGTCAAAACTCTACTGATAAAAACTGCCTTTTCACTTTTCAAGTCTTTAATAATTCCCTGTGTGAAAAGGGAAGATGCAGTTAAAAGTGTTGTATCTGCTGAAGAAATAACTGCTGATAGAAGTCCTAAATAAAGAAGAAAACTCAATATTTTAGGTAATTTACTATCTGCAATTAGCAGTAAAACAGAATTACTTCCTATGTTGTCAAATACCTCTGCTCCATAAATTCCAAGTTTAGCTAAAATGAAACCAAGGGGAATCAAAACAATAATTGCTATCAGGATAGAACTTTTCATTGTTTTTTCGCTCTTAGCACAGAAAAGACGTGAATAAATATCAGGTCCTACAAGGTATGTAGTGGAATAGGTAAGTATCATAACTAATAAATCCATATAGCTAAATTTTTCATTTATCATAGGTAAAACATCTTTAGTTATAGGTTCTGGTGATATATACACAAAAGTCACCACAAGTCCTAGCAAGATGAAAAGAAGCTGTATCATATCTGTTTTTATTATTGAAAACTGTCCTCCTAAAATAGTATAAACAATAAAAACAAAACTACTTAGCCACACACCTTCAATATAAGTATATGAAGAGATTATTGTTATAATCTTGGCAGCTCCCATTATTTGGGATGCCACTATACCAAGCCATGCTATTGGTATTATAAAAGAAGAAATTCTTTGCACCTCTTCTCCATAAAAATTCCCAAGTAAATTTGGAAGATTGTATCCCTGAAAGTTTTTTATATATTTTGTAAGTGGATATAGCATCAATAGTCCAAAAGCCCCACATAACATGAGCCAGCTACCTGCCCAACCTACACTATATGCAAAATCAACACTTCCAAGAATTGCTGAACTACCTAATATAGATGCAAGTAAACTCCCTGAAACCTGTAATATACCTGCATTTTTACCAGCTACAAAAAAATCTCTATCATCTTTTATTTGACCAAAAGAAATAAATCCTACAATAACTACTAGAAAAAAATATAAAATTAATATTATATCTCTCACTGATGTCACTCCAATCTGTTGCATTTGTAAATTTTTAATTTACCTAAAAATTAATTAAATGGGTAGCATTCATCACTTGAACATAGAAGATTTCTATATCTATGTCGTAAGTATAAATACATACCTGCCACAAAAAAGTAGCCTAGACTTGCTACAACAAAAACATTATCCTTCATCCAAATAAAAGTTTCTACTCCAAAAAAGCCTCCAACTAAAAAGGATAACACCATAAAAAAACAGAATAATCCTTTCCACTTTTCCTCTTTTTTCCCACGTAGCCAATGACCTAAATATACTCCAGCATCTGTAACACTTCCACTGACATGACTGGTTCTCACTACTACTCCTTTATAACAGATAAAGAGCCCATTTTGAACTCCCATCATAAAAGGAAGATAATAGAAAAACATCCAGCTATCTCCTGCTACAAAATGTAAAAATAAAAGTCCCAATCCCAATACTAATATACAATACCCATATCTCCTTTTTAAATTGAATTCTCTGCCTTCTATTATATACCCAGAGATGGCAGCTCCTACAACAAAGCACACTATAATAAAAAGTATTTTAAAAACCTCAATAAAATTACCACTTGCAATATTAATTGCTGTCTTTGATACATTTCCAGTAAAGTGTGAAATTGTATAAGAGTACTTAACTACACTGACTGTGTTTATAAAGCCACCTAAAAAACATAGCGTATAAACCCAATACAGTAACAAAGTTTGTGTAACTTTCATTATTTCACCCCAATTTAGTTGAACTACTATAAAATAGTACCTTTTTTTCGGATAAATTTCAAGCTGTTTTTAAATAATACTATTAAATTAGAAAAAGAAAAAATAGTTTTTATATGATATAATTTAATTATACTAATACTACAAGGTGATTTGTGATGAAAGAAGTTTTAAATAAAGCACAATATGAAGCAGTTACAACAACAGAAGGTCCGGTTCTTGTAATTGCAGGTCCAGGCTCTGGAAAAACTAAGACATTAGTTGAAAGAGCAGTTTATCTGCTTTCTGAAAAAAATGTAAAGCCTGAAAATATTCTTATATCAACCTTTACAGATAAAGCTGCCAATGAGCTTATAAGCAGAATTTCTGAAAAATTAAGAGAAAAAAATTTAAGTTTGAATCTTAATAATATGTATATTGGAACTTTGCATTCAATTTTTAGAAGACTTATAGAAGAAAATATAGAATATTCAATGCATGTAGATGGGTTTAAAGTTCTGGATGACACAGAACAACTTTTTTTTGTATTCACAAAAATCAAATTTTTCAAAGAACTTGAAGGAGCAGGAAACTTTTTTAAAGCAATTCCATGCAGAAATAACTGGGAAAAAAGTCAAAAAATAGTTTACTGGCTAAGTATTCTCAATGAACATGGAAAAAATCTTGAAGATACTAAGACTGATAGCCCTATTATTAATTTTTTAAAAAATGCTCAAATTTTATATAAGAAATTTCTCAAAGAGAGTAATGTTATTGATTTTTCTACAATTCAAGCAGAACTACTGGAAATGCTTTTAAAATATAATGAAGTAAAAGAAAAACTCAACAAAAAAATAAAATATATAATGATAGATGAATATCAGGATACAAATAATATACAAGAAAAAATAATATTCCTGTTAGGAGAAAAATATAAAAATATCTGTGTTGTTGGTGATGATGACCAGGCAATATACAGATTTAGAGGGGCAACAGTAAAAAATATACAGGATTTCCCTAAACGATTTGAAGAAGGCCAATGTAAAATTATAACACTGAACATAAACTACCGTTCTCAATTGGATATTGTGAGATTTTGCAACCGTTGGATATCTCTTATTAACTGGGATAAATACAGATACCCTAAAGAGATGATTTCCCCTGACAATAAACCATTTTCTCCTACTTCTTCAGTTATAAGAATTGGAGGAGATTCAGAAAACAAATGGAAAGAAAATATTTTTAAATTCATAAAAACTTTATATTCAACTGGAAAAATAACTGACTATAATCAAGTGGCATTTCTCTTTAGAAGTGTACAAAATCCAGCAGTTAATGAATTAAAAAAATATCTGACTAATATGGGAATAACAGTGTACTCTCCACGTTCAAAAGACTTTTTTGAAAGAGATGAAATTAGAATTATACTAGCCTGTCTTTTAGTGTATTTCCCACAAACTAAATATCTTGTTCTTGATAAGGTTAAAAATAGAACTAACGAAATCTTTTATTACTATAAGTATTCTCTGGAAGTTTTAAAAAGATATTTAAAAGATGATGAGGAGTTTTATAAATGGCTGGTAGAAAAAAGAAAAGAAAATATAGATAAAGATATTGATTTCTATCCAAACTTAAAAACTGTATTCTACTCTTTTTTACAATTTAAAACATTTAAAAATTTTATAAAGCTTGAAGATATTTCAGAGCTTGAAAAAAGAGAAACACATAATTTGGCTATTTTTACAGATATCTTAGATAAATATGAAATACTTACAAAGATTGAAAAAATTCCTGCACAAGATCTTGATACATATCTTAGATATTTCTTCATGGTATATTTAAGACAACTGAGAGAGAAAAAAATAGATGAATATGAAAATAAAGAAAATTTCCCAAGTGGTGCTGTACCATTTCTTACTTTCCATCAATCTAAGGGAATGGAATTTCCAATAGTTATTGTAGGTTCGTTATATGCTGATCCATATTCATTCCCTCCTACATATGAGGATAAATTAAAAGAAATATTAAAAATAGACGATAAATATGAACCACTTGAAAAAAAAGAGCTTTTTGATTTCTGGAGACTATACTATACTGCTTTTTCTAGAGCTCAGGATCTTCTGGTTCTTACAAGTATTGAGGTAAATAACAATAAAAGAAGAAGTCCTTCCAGAACCTTTGCTCCGCTTTTTTATTGGGTTCCTTCATGGACAGACAGCGAAAAATTTGAACTTAAACACCTGAACGTTTCTTCAATGAAAAAAACAAAAAATAAAAAATTTCTCTCATATACTTCAAATATAACTTTATATGATTTTTGTCCATTAAAATACCAATTCACAAAAGAATTTAGTTTTGTAACTAATAAAAACCGTGAATCTGCCTATGGTATCTTCTTCCACAGAACCTTGGAAGAGGTAAACAGATACATATTAAAATATAAAACTCTGCCAAAAGATGAAAATATAAAAGAGATAATAGAAAAAGTTAATTCATTTATGGTTATTACATATCAGATTTCCTTTGAAGAAAGCAATAAGAACACAGTTTTTAGTGATATCCAAAAATATCTTCAAATGTCACTTCCTGAAGATATAGTTGCTTCAGAGTATAAGGTATTTAGTGTACAAGATGATTATATCCTTGAAGGAGTTCTAGACCTTATTAGAAAAAATGGTAATGATTTAGAAGTTATAGATTTTAAAAGTGGTAGATATGACAAAGATAGCTTTGAACTTTATAAAAAGCAACTCTCTATCTACACATATCTTCTAAAACAGGAGTATCCTGATAAGGAGATAAAATCTTTCCTATACTTTGCCAGAGAAGGAAATCCTTTTGTAGATACTAAAATTAAGCAGGAGGATATCGATGAAGAGATAAACAGTTTTAATATAACAGCAGAGAATTTACTCAATAAAAAGTTTCCACCTAGAAAATATGATGATAAATGTTTAAAATGTGATTTTAGATGGTACTGTAAAGAAAATAAAGGAGATGCGTAGATGAAAATACTTCACTGTTCAGATATTCACCTTGGAAAACGTCCTTTTGGAACCAAGGAATTTATGGATAAACGATATATTGATTTTTTCAATGCTTTTAATCAACTAATTGATAAAGCTATAGAAAAAAAAGTTGATCTCTTTATTGTAGCAGGAGATCTCTTCGACAAAAAAGAATTGACACCAGATGTTTTACAACGTAGTGAAAAAGCTTTTTTAAGGTTAAAGGAAAATAATATACCAGCATTTATAATAGAAGGAAACCACGATAATATAAATGAAAATGACCTTATCAACTCATGGACAAACTATCTTGAAAAAAAAGAACTTTTGAAAAGAGGAGATTATAAATACATAGATGGAGAATATATATTTGACAAATATCTATTAAATGATGTAAATATTTATGGACTTGGATACCCAGGGTTTGCTATAGATGATGTTCTTTTAAAAATCTCTGAAGTTTTAAATCCAGAAGAAAAAAATATTGTTGTGGTACATACTGGAACTGGGGGAAGTGAACTTCTTCCTGGTCTTGCTATGAGTTCTTCTATAAAAGCTCTAGAGGGAAAAGTTATCTATATAGCTGGTGGACATCTGCACGGGTACCAGGTTTATCCTAAAGAGAACCCTTTTTTATTCATTCCAGGTTCTTCAGAATATTGGAATGTTTTAAATGAAAAAAGTGATAAAAAAGGAGGCATTCTTTTTGATACAGATACTCTTGAATACAGATTTATACCTATTAATCCAAGAACAAGAATAAAGGTTAAATTTGAACCACCTGTTGAAAATATAGAAGAGGAATTTAAAAATTTTTGTGAAGGACTACATCTAACTGGTGAAGAGCTTGTTCTTGTGACAATAAATGTTCCTGACAGCAGATATATCAATACATCTGAACTTGTAGAAATATTAGAAAGTTGTGGAGCATTAAAAGGATACATCGATCTTAATTTCAAAAGAAATAACCTTGAGATAGAAGATGGAAAAAACTACTCAATCAAAGAGATTGAAAGAAATATAATAGACTCGTGGGAGAACTTTAAAAACAAAGATTCTATCTGCAATTATTTACAAAAATACAAAGAATACAGTGGTGACAAGGACAGGGAAAATGATCTATTTGAACTGTTTGATCAGATGCTTGAGGAGGAGATAGAAGATGAAAATTAATAGAGTACATCTTGAAAATTACCGTGTCCATGAAAACCTTGATATAGAATTTTCAAAAGGTATAAATCTTCTATTGGGACAAAATGGAAAAGGTAAATCTTCTATTTTAGAAGCTATTGGTATTGCTCTTTTTGATTCAAAACCAAGAACCACTTTATTAGATGCTGTAACTTTTGGTAAAAAAAGTGGTAAAATAGAGATCGGTTTTACTGGAGTAGATGGAGAAGAGTATATTATAAGCAAGAGAATTCCCAGTGGTGGATCTAAACTTTCAAGAGTTTCAGATGGAGTAACTATTGATGGAAAGGCAGATAAGATAAAAGAGCTTTGTGGCATAAAAGGTGAGATAAAAAATATATATGACAACATAATTGTTGCAAAGCAAAATGAATTTGTTTCAGCTTTTAAAGATACTGCCACAAATAGAGAAACAACATTTAATACCATATTTAACACGGATATATATAAAAAAATAGGAGAAAAGGACCTTCTTAATGTATATAGAAATTATGAAAAACTTTTAAGTATAGAAAATGCTAAATATGAGAGTATTGGTGCAAGAATTCTCAATCCTGAAGATGTAAAAAAAGAACTTGATGGAGAAATTCAAAAGAAAGAAAAATATACATCTCAAATAGCTATCCACACAAAAGAGGAAGAGGAAATAAATTCACAGCTTAAAACAATAAATGAGCTGGAATTATTACGAGAAAAACTAATAGGAAATCACAAATATATATCTAACACAATAGATAATTGTAAATCTAATATTGAAAAGATAGATAACTTTATAGAAGATGCTAAACAAGCTGAAGAGATTGTAAAAAATAATAAAGAAAAATATGAAAAATATACCTTTATAAAAAAAGAGATTGATGATAAAAAACTTAAGAAAAAAGAGATTGAAAAGCTAAAAATAGATTATGAAAACAAAGAGAAAACCAAGGCTAGAAATGAAGGGCTTATCTCTAAAATTCAGGGTAATATTGAAGTATATCAAAATAAGATAGACAGTAATAAAAACATATCTTTAGAGAAAGAAACTTTAGCTGGAGATTTAGAATATAACATAAAAGAAAAAAAGAAACATGAAATAGAATATAGAGAAATATTGGATAATACAAATATTCTCATTAGACAGTGCACTATATTTGAAAATGATACCTTAAATATGGAGCAAAAGATAGTTGCTATTAAAAGCTCAATAGACAGTAAAAAATCAGCTATTGAAAGTAAAGAAAAAATGATATTAGAACTTGAACAGGAAAATATCAGTGATAAATTGTTGCAACTTGAAGAGCTAGAAAAGAAAAAATCCTCTTTAGAGAGCAGAAATAACATTCTAGCTACACAAAAGGATGAAAATATTACTGCATATAATATGCTTAAATCTTATCAATGCCCTTATTTAAAAGAAAACTGCGAAAACCTTAAGGGTAAAGATATAAATCTATATTTTAAGGAAAAAATAGCTGCTATTGACAAAGAATATGAAGATAATACTAGTGAGATTAGTGGTATTATTAATAAACTCTCTGAAAAAAAATTACTTGAAGAGAAAAAATACAAACTTTCAATATTTAAAAAGGAGATAGAAAAATCTAAATATGAACTTTTAACTGAAGAGGAACATTACAAAACTCTTGAAACATCACTATCTCTTGTTATTTCTAATTATGAAAACTTCAGACTAAAAAACAGTTTCGAAAATAAGGATGAACTTCAAAAGAAAAGTTCAACATTGCTGTTTCAGCTTGAAAACCTTAACCTGAAAAAAGATATGGAAGAACTTGAAAAGCTTCAAAATATAATAACTTCTCTAAATAAGGATATAACTTTATATGAAACTGAAAAAAGAAAAAATCAGGAACAGGTAGAAAGATTAAAAATACAAAATATTGAAATAGATATATATCTATCTCAAAATCAGGATATTATAGATAAGTTTATACTTATTTCAAAGGAGATAGAAGCTGAGGAACAAATTTTAAAATCTCTTGAACCTGCAAGAAATTTATATATTGAAAACTATAAAAAATCACTTGAAAAAGATAAATACATCAAAGATAAGGAAAATAATGCTAATATTCTAGCTACACAAAAAGAAAGACTTGAAAATACAGCTAAAGATATAGAAGAGAATAAAAAACATTTAGAAAGCTATAATAAACCAGAGCTTTTAAATAATGAAATAAAACTCAAAGAGATACTTGGGACATTAAGAGAAGAACTTGGAAAAACAAATACCCAGATAGATGTATTAACTAAAAAGCTCGAAGAGATACATAAAGATGAATCTGAACTTAAAAGGCTTGAAAAAAGAATTAAAAAGCTCAAAATAAAGCTTGAACTTACCCAGATTTTTAGAGATAATGTAAAAAATATGGGAAAAGAAGTCTCTAAAAACATGTTAAAAGAGATTGAGATTATCGCTACTGATAACTTCAGAAAAATCACAGGACGTGGTGAAAGAATAGTCTGGTCAAATGAAGATAAGGATAAATATATGGTCTATCTTGTAAGTGACACAAGTGAATTAAAATTTGAACAGCTTTCAGGTGGAGAACAGGTAGCTGTTGCAATCTCTATCAGAAGTGCAATGAGTAAACTTTTTACTGACAGTAAATTTTCAATTTTTGATGAACCTACAAATAATCTTGATAAAGAGAAAAAACAAAGTCTTGCTGATTCAATTGGTGAGATACTTAAAAATCTTGAACAAAGTATTATAGTAACCCATGATGATACATTTCAAGAGATGGCAGAAAAAGTAATATATTTATAAAGGAGTAATATGATAATACAGATTTTTGGAAAAAAGAATTGCAACGATTCAAGAAAAGCAGAAAGATTTTTTAAAGAACGTGGCATTAAAATACAGTTTATAAACTTAAAAGAAAAAGCTCCATCAAAAGGAGAACTTAAGTCAATATGTGCTAAATACCCAATTGAGGAACTCATTGACACTGAATCAAAAGAATATAAAAAAATGAATCTTCAATATATGGTATTTGATATTGAGGAAACACTTTTGGAGAATCCAATACTTTTTAAATCTCCAATTGGAAGATTTAACAGAGAGATTACAATTGGATACCAACCTGAAGTATGGAAAACATGGATAGAAAAATAGGAGTAACAAATGAAAAAAAATTATGATTTAATAATGGAACAGGAACTTAAAAAGATTTCTACAGAAGAGAAAAATCCCACTCTGCTTCTTCATTCCTGCTGTGCTCCATGTAGTTGTGCTGTAATTGAATATCTTCTTAAATTTTTTGATATTACAATTTATTTTTACAACCCAAACATCACCTATGAAGAAGAATATATAAAAAGGCTTGAAGAACAACAGGATTACTTAAAAAAACGTGGATATGATATCAAGGTAATACCAGGTCATTATAATCCACAAAATGATTTCTTTGATAAAATAAAGGGCTTAGAAAAAGAAAAAGAGGGAGGACAGCGTTGTTATAAATGCTATTCTCTTCGTCTTGAAGATACTGCTAAAAAAGCTGCTGAAAATGGATTTGATTATTTCTCAACAGTCCTCAGTATAAGTCCTATGAAAAATGCACAATGGATTAATGAGATTGGAGAGAAATTAGCTGAAAAATATAGTATCAAATTTTTAAATGGAGACTTTAAAAAGAAAAGCAGGTATCTCCAATCAATTCATATATCCAAAGAGTTTAATCTTTATAGACAGGATTATTGTGGTTGTATCTTTTCTAAAATTGAACGGGAAAAACACATTTCTGAAAGG
>NZ_JADRHM010000076.1 GCF_018205345.1 Fusobacterium sp. DD2 | reverse complement strand
AGGACATCAACTGATGTCCTTTTCATTTTAAAATTTAGGTACTTTCTGTACATTAGTTATCTCTTTTCCCAGTAATCTTCTAAGAAAATTAGGTATAGCTACTGAAATATTAAGTAATCTGTACTCAAAATTTACCTGAGCACTCTTTTTCAACACCTTATAAAGCTCTCTGTATCTTATCTGAGCTTCCTTATATCTTCCAAGGCCATTATATCTTCTATATAAAATAGCTGAATAAAAACTCAGTATTAAAGTTCCAACTGCTTTTTTCCCTGTATCATCCAGATCTTTATATTTTTCATATAGGGTATCACAAATTTTTTCAAGTGATATAACACTTTTTTCTGAAACCTTATTCATAATACTTCCTTCACGCTGTCTATAAAAGTAAAAAGTTCTGTCTATAAATTTCACTTTTTTTGCTTTTAAATAAGCAAGAGTAGTGAATTCACTATCTTCATGGATAATACTCTCATTAAAATAAAGATTGTTCTTTATAAGAAAATTCTTATTGTAGAGATCGTCAACTACCTCTTCTCTAAAACATTTAGGTTGCTGAAGTGTTCCCCATAAGAATTCTGTTCCAGTAACAACATCCATATCTTTTATTCTTCTGGATCTGAAAAGAGGATCTCCAATCTTTCCTGGGATATAATATCTCATATTTCCTACTCCTATATCCAGCCTTGAAGTTATTGTTTCATATACAAATTTACTAAATTCATCAGGGTCAATAAAATCATCACTATCTATAAAAGAGACATATTTCCCTTTTGCCAACCTTAATCCTGCATTTCTGGCACTTGAAAGCCCTCCATTTTCTTTAGTTATAACAACTGTTTTCTCTGGATACTTCTCTTTAAATCTCTCTATTATCACATCACTCTTATCTTTTGATCCATCATTTACAAGAATCACTTCATAACGTAGATTTTTTATCTTGTATATTGATTTTAGACACTCCTCAAGATAATCTTCCACATTATAAATAGGAACTATAATGCTTAAATCCATACTATCCCCTTACTTTTTCAAGTTTATCTCTATAAATATTGATAATTCTCTTTTCATCAAATTCATTCAATATTTTTTTTCTACCTAAAATGCCCATTTTTTCCCTTTTCTCAACACCCATATTGAGAAATTTTATCATCTTATCAGCTAAATCTTCATAATCTTTTACTTTTACAAGAAATCCTGTTTTCCTATCATCTATTATCTCTTTACAACCTGTAACATCAGTAGCAATAAGAGGTTTTCCCATTGCTGCTCCTTCCATAAGAGTCTTAGATATTCCCTCTCTATATGATGGCAAAACTATACAGTCAACTTCTTTCATAATATTTTCAGGAGTATTTGTTGTTCCAAGGTATTTTAAAACACCTTCTTTTACTAGTCCATCCATATACTCACCATTTATTCCAGATACCCCATCTCCTAAGGCTCCTAAATACCAAAATTCAACATTTTTATATCCCTTTGTTATAAGAAGACGTGCTGCATTTTCATACTCTTTAAATCCCTTATCTACAAAGGCTCTTGCAACCATTAAAAAAACAGTGTTATCATCTTTTCTTTCCTTTGTCATTGGATGAAACCTCTGAGTATCTACCCCTTCACCTGGTAAAATAAATATCTTTGCTTCTGTTCCAATACCTTTTTCAAGTATTGTTTTTTTGTCATCTTCATTTAATACCCAGATCTCTTTGGCAAATTTTAAAGATACCTTATACATTGCAACAGCTATTTTAGATACCAGATTATCCTGTACAAATGAATATCCAAGACCTGTCATAATTGCTATTGCAGGGATTCCAGCAACCTTTGCAGCAACTGTACCATAGATATTTGGTTTAATTGTATAGTGGAAGATGATATCTGGCTTTTCTTTTTTATAAATTTTTAATAGGGTGTTTACAAGTTTTAAATCTTCAATTGGATTCATTCCACGCTTATTAAGCTCTATTGCAATTGTTTTTACACCTGGTATCTCTTTTTCCATATCAAATCTCTTATCATCAGGTGCAACTGCTATTACTTCGTGACCATCCTCTATAAGAGCTCTCAACACTCCTCCACGAAAAATATAGATATCCCACATATAGTTAGCTACAAACATTATTTTCATATGCTACTCCTTAAAACAATACAGAAATCTCTTTCCCATGTGCCCATATCTTATACACAGCATTATCTTCTACTTTAATACGGTGCTCTTTCTCATCTATTTGATGAATTATTGCATTTTCATACCTGTATAACTCTTTATTTCCTGGGAACTCAAGCTGATTAAATAATCTAAATGCACACATAAAGATAAATAACCAAAACAGAATTAATCTTCTGTGGAAATAGAAAATAAGAGGTATGATAAACCAGTAAGAGTATATAAATAGAAGTTCAACTCTTAGTGTTAAAATAGAAAACTCTGCAAAGAATAAAAATAAAAACAGTGAAATACAAAGAGAGTTAAACATTATCTTTCCATATTTCATTTTTATTATTCCATCATAACAGCACCATGCAAGTACGAATATTACCACTCTTTCAATATAGAACAGGGTAATTCCCATTGGGAAATCAGTTGGAATAAAAGATAGATAATTACAAAGCTTTATTCCCCATGCATTTGGAAGAAGCCCTGTATATATCTGAATTGAATTAAGCATCAATCTGCTATCTAAAAGATAGTATATATTTCCTAAAATAAAAATACCAAGTAGTATTTTTTTATTCCATTTTCTATTTAAAATAAAGTACATTGGCAGGTAAAGTATTGCACTGTAGTGGAATAAAAATCCAATTATATTTAAAATTAAAAATCTTGAAAAATTTCTATCTTCAATCTCTTTTATTGAAAGAGTAAATAGAAGGATTGCTTTTACATTTCTAATCATATCCACTTCTAATGGAAGTCCAAACATTCCATAAAATAATAACAGTGAAAATATTGGATATTTCGCATATCTTTTAATAATAAAATATATAAGTATAAAATCAATTCCCGTATTTACAAAGGTATAGAAATAATAGTTATTAAAAATGGTCTTTATAACACTTGTATATAACTGAAATCCTATCTCATATGAAAAAAAGATGTTTTTAAAACTATCTTCTGTTATCTCATACAATCTGGGAATCTTATCAAAGTTAGTTTTATAAGAGTACCAGTCATATCCTATAAGGCCTCTGGTGCTTAAAACAACTCCCAATATTAAAATTGAAATGATAAAAACAGTTTTCTTAAGTTTATCATTTTTACCCATCTGCTCATATATTGCCCCTGCTAATAAAATAATAAATAAAAGAATATAAACTAACATTGCAACTCCTTATCATATAATTTTAAATAACTATCAGCACACCATTCTAACGTATATTTTTTACTTCTTTCAAAGCATTTTTTTGCAACTTTTTCATATTCAGCTCTGTTTCTCAAAGAGAGAACACCCTTTGCAAGCTCCTTTTCTCCATTTACTATTATTCCAGCACCCTCTACTACATCTCTTAGCCCTGGTACATCACTTGCTATAACTGGCTTGGAACTTGCCATTCCCTCAAGTGCTGTTATTCCAAAACCTTCAAAGTGTGAGTACTGTATAACTATATCTGCACTTTTTAAAAGTTCAGGTATATCCTTTCTCATTCCTAGAAATTTTACTCTTGAATTTAAAAAGAGTTTATTACAATATTCCTTAGTCTCATTTTCAAGAGCTCCATCTCCAACAAATATAAGTTTGTATTTAACTGGAAGCCATTTAAGACTATCTAAAACTCCCTTCTGGTTTTTAGATTTATGAAATCTCGAAACCATCATAAGGAGTACATCCTCCTCTTTAAAACCAAGAGTTTCTTTAGTATAACCAACTGAATTTTGAAATTTTTCTATGTCAATTCCATTATATATTATTTTAAAATGGCTGTCATTCCTTTTTAGCCATTTTTTTAAACTTTCCTGAGTAGCTTCAGAAATACTCACTATCTTATCATAGCCACCAAATACAAATCTATCCAGCATTCTTAAAAGCTCATGCTCTCTTCTTCTATTTGAGGTACTATGCTCAGTAGTGATATATTTTCTTCTTTTATTCCTGTCAAAAAGTCTGGCTAATCTTGTCCAGTATTGAGCATGAACCAGATGGCTATGAACTATATCATAATCCTCTTTTTTTATCTCTCTTAAAATATCAAAAACGTTACTTAGAGATTTGATTGAGTTTTTTTTGCAAACTACAACCTCTATTCCTGCCTTTTCAAGATTATCCTTAAAAACAGCATTTTTATCACTAAGTATCATAACTTTTACAAGATTTCCCTTTTGCTTCTGAAAAGGAACAACCTCAGTAAGGAGTCTTTCAGCTCCTCCAAGCTCTAATGATGTAATCACGTGCAGTATCTTCATTTTGTTCCCCCTGTTAAAATATAAAACTCCGCCTGTAAAAACCTTAATAAAAATTTAATCTTATTTGTTAAAGGGAGCTCATATTTCAGCATCTCTTTATAATATTCTTTAAATCCTTTTGGATTATTTTTTATAAGTTTTGTAAAATTTTTGGTATATCCATCTGGAAGATATTCAAAATAGTATATCCCTTCATCAATATATCTTATTTTATGCTGAGTACCTATCTTCATCCAAACAAGTGCTTCAGGAATAAATTTCTCTCCATCATGTACTCTGAAAGGATATTTTCTTAAAATATCAGTTCTGAACACCTCAGCTTTATCTCCTATTATTCCTCTTTTATAGACTATTTCAAGTGGTGTTGAGTCAATAACATGCTGTGGAAATGGTTTTCCAGTAACTACTCCATCCACTCTATTCATCTTTCTAAAAGCCATTCCTCCCATATCTTTTGGAAGAGTTGCTCCATATTTTTTTATCTTTTCTATAGCGTCATTAGTTACAAAGTCATCACTGTCAACAATAAAGAAAAACTCCCCATCAGAAATGGATACACCTATATTTATAGCTCTCATTTTCCCGCCATTTTCAACATATCTATACTTAATTTCAAAAGGTGCATCTCCCTTTAAACTTTCAATATATTGATTAGTTCCATCCTGTGAACCATCATCTACAACTATCCATTGAAAATCCATATCTGTCTGTCTTTTTAGGCTTTCATATAAAAATTTTAGACTGTTTTTCCTATTATAAGTTGGAGTAAAAACTGTAACCATACTATCTTCCCTTTCCAAACAACACTGTTTTCAAAGTCATAAACATAATAACCATATCAAGATATAAACTGTAATTTTTAATATAATATAAATCATATTCAAGCTTTCTCTTTGCATCTTCAACACTTGCTCCATATGGATACATTACCTGAGCCCAACCTGTAAGCCCTGGTTTTACCATATGTCTCAAATTGTAGTATGGTATCTCTTTTTCAAGCTCATTTATGAAAACTCTTCTTTCTGGTCTTGGACCTATAAAACTCATCTCACCTTTTAATACATTTAAAATCTGAGGCAGCTCATCAATTCTTGTCTTTCTCATAAAATTTCCAAATTTAGTTACTCTTGGGTCATTTTCCTGAGCCCATTTAGCTCCATCTTTTTCAGCATCATTTCTCATACTTCTAAATTTATGAACAAAAAACTCTCTTCCTTTTTCTCCAACTCTTGCCTGACTGTATATAACAGGTCCAGGGCTTTCTAATTTTACTATTATTGCTGAAATAGCCATTATAGGAAGAGTCATAGTTCCTATTATCACTGCCATTGAAAGGTCAAATAATCTTTTAATTCTATTTCTCATCTGACTTCTTAATATTTTAAATCCATATGCCTGTAGAAGCCACTCTTCATCTATAAACTCAACTTCAACCTTACCTTCATTTTCAATCATATAGTCAAAGTAACTTTTAACTTCTACTCCACTAAGTTTAAGTTGTAAAATATCATTTATCTCTTCAGATGACATCTTAGGTTTGCATAAAATTATCAATGAAATATTATTTTCTTTTACAAATTTATCAAAATTTGGTTTCTCACCAAGATATTCAATATATTTATACTCCTGGAAATGTGGAATACTCTTCAGTACTCTTTTTTTCATCTCACCTTTTCCATATATAGTTACATATCTTATTTTAAATACTGCAACACTTATTAATACTGTTATAAGAACCTGTAAGGCTATAAAAGTAGTCATAAAAGGAATTAAAGTCAATTCCAGAGTATATACAAACCAGATTCCAAAACATAGTATATCAAGTATTACAACAAGCATGTAGTTTCTGATTTTATATTTATATCTTTGGAACTTCATATTATCTGTAATATAAGCTCCCAGTACCATAATCAGAAATCCTGCTAATGAATAAATTGTAAAAAGAGGTCCTGGAATATAGATATACTTGCAAATATAAAATACAATACCAAGGATTATTACATAAATTATATTTAATATTGTCTCTTTATCCTGTTCCATACTTATCACCTATTTAAAAAGCTCAATTCTTCTACCTGAAAGTATATTATTATCCTCATAAGTATACTTATCAAAATAGAGTCTTGCTTTAAAAAGTTCCTGTTTGCTATCAATTCCAAGTTCTGAAAATACTCCACTTGGATATACTTTATCACTAAAACCATAAACAATAAGCTGATTATTGGTTTTTGGCAGATACTGTACATTTCTAAAAAGAACACCATTTTTCCAATTTTCCTCATCGTCAAAGTGATGGGAATTTTTTGTACTCACTACTCTTCCTAAGATATCAAATGTAAATACAGCTTCATCATTTGCAATAAGCCATTTTCCATCATCTTTTACTGCATATGCCTTTTTTAATACTGATGATACATCTAAAAGATATCTTATATTTCCACATTTATCAAATACAAATGGCAATGCCTTCTCTTTTGTATTAAATGATACAAGATTCATTCCTGGCTCAATACTTCCATCTACTCTCTTTTCTATAACTATTGCTGGAAGGATATTATCAAGCTGTCCAATATTTATTGTTATAATGTTTGACTTCCCATCAACTGTGTATCTAACTTTGTTTTCAGTTCTCTGATAAAGTCCTATTATAGGAAAATCACCACTTTTACCTGCTTTTACACTATAAGTATAGTCTGGACTTTCAAACTGCCCATATACAGTTACCTGTACATTTTTATCTGCAATGCTCTCCTTAGTTTTTATAATAGCTGTAAGAGGAGCTCTTCCATAAGGATTTACCTTTACAAAAGGATTTTTGAAAGTGTAATTTCCATCTTTATACTCTTTTTCAAGAAGTTTATCATTATTTCTATCTGAAAGATAAAAATCTCCATATTGGTAGTTCTTAACAAAATCCACTCCCTCAATCTCTTTAGATAGAAATTCTTTAAATTGAGGATTTATTCCCTGTAATTTATCAAGTTTTTTATTCAATAAAACAAAACCTTCCAAGGTCTCTATTGATAATCCAGATGATAATAGCATGTGGGAATTATTTTTTATCTCATTTATAAATGCTGTATCAAAGTTTAAAAAATTAAGCATATTTCCATCATTTTCAACAAGTGCTGAGAATTTCTGCAATTCCTCTCTGTTCAAATGTTTGATTATATCCTTTAACTCTTCATTTCCTGTTACTTTAATATATTTATTTCTCTGTTTTATAAGTTCCGGTATATCATTATTTTCAACTACTTTATCATAGTCAAAATTCACGTATCTATTATTCAGATACTCTTTTATTCCTGAAGATAAAACAGACAACTCCTGGAATTCCTTTCCAACATTAAACATAGTTAAGGCATCCTCATATTTCATCTCAGAAAGAAGGTATTTTTTAGAACTATAATCCTCCTTCTTTTTCATATTTAATACTTTAACTAAATCTTTATCCTCTAAAATTGACACAGCTATCTCAGTTTTTTTCAACGATAACTGACTGATTAACCTATTTAACTCTTTACTTTCTAATTTCCTATCAATTTCTTTTTCGTATTTTTTACTCTTTGTATCTTCATAAGATTTAAAAAACATCTTGTTATTATCTAAAGTTCTTAAAATCTTTCCTCTAACCATAAAAGTGTAAAAACTTATAAAAATAACTGCCAAGGAACACAATATCAAAATTTTCTCTCTCTTATTTAATTTCATGCTCTCTCCTTTTAAAAAATCTATCACAGTATTAAGTTATTACTTGTTATCTCATACTATTTTAGCATATTTTTCAATAACTTTCTCTATTTTTTTATTCCCCTGTTACTGATTTAAAAAATGATTAAAAAAAAGTCTTCAAATTGAAGACTTGTAATTGTTTTACCTATGGTGCATAAGAAGAGACTTGAACTCTCACAGGATAAACTCCCACAAGGACCTCAACCTTGCGCGTCTACCATTCCGCCACCTATGCATATTTAATTTTAATACCAGAAATTATATGGAACTCTTCTCTTCTTACCCTGATTTTTCTTAAAGATTTTATCATATAGTCTAAGTAACATTCCAACTATGAAAAGAGGAAATAGAAATAGCTTTACCAATGTATTAACTACTAATTGCACCTGTATTTTTTTATTCTTTTCCATAATATTCCTCCAGTATAAAAAATATGGGGACGCATCAGCATCCCCTAAATTTCTTCTTATTAGCTATAACTATGCTACAGTTACGTTAGAAGCAACTGGTCCTTTAGCTCCTTCAGTTACGTCGAAAGATACTGCTTGTCCTTCTTCTAAAGATCTGAATCCTTTTGCGTTGATGTTAGAGTAGTGTACGAAATAATCGTTTCCATCTTCACCAGATATAAATCCAAACCCTTTGTCTTTGTTAAACCATTTTACTGTTCCTTTTAGCATTAATATGCACCTCCAAAATTTTAGATGAAACCAAATAGAAAAAAACAAACCCTAAAATTTTTGAAACGTGAATATTAATTTTGAAACGTGAAAAAAGTTAGTGTTTTCTTAATCAAATTCGTTTTATCTTCTTATGGGTATATAATAACATTAAAACTAAAATTATACAAGATATTTTTTTTATTTATCTATATTTCTTGTTTAGGGCCTTTAAAATGGCAAAAGTTTCCAAATCAAGATATCCCGTAGCATTTTGGGGATTAAAATGCATTTGAAAAGCATAAACTACTCTTCTGCTCTCTTCATCCCATTCATTGGCGCTATTTATATCATAACCATATTTTCTAAATTCACTCTTAATTTGAGAGATTGGAGTAGCACTGTATAACCTCTCATTCATGTAAAACTCCTTATCTTTCTCATTATACCAGGCACCAATACCATACTCTTCGTATAATCTCTTCCAAGGAAATTTTGCACCTGGATCTATTTTTCTAAGTGGAGCAATATCTGAATGTCCCACAATATTTGTTGGATCTATTTTATAACGTTTTAAAATATCTTTTAAAAGATGTGCTATCTTTTTTATCTGTCCCTCTGAGTAAGGCACATACTTATCATATGGGATAAAAAAACCGTACTCTTTGGTTTCATCAGCATAGTTATCAACACCTATATTTGTTATCTCTATTCCGATTGAGCTGTCATTTATATTGTTTCTTCCTCTAAATCCACTAAAACCTGCATGCCATGCTCTCTCATTTTCTGGAACAAGATTATAAACTGGATCTGAATCCTTACTTGTAACAAGATAGTGAGCACTTACCTGCTGAGTAGTTAAAGTCTTAAGTCCTATCTCATCATTTGTTGCAGTGTAGTGCAAGACTATAAATCTTACTCTTGAATTTTTTCCAGTGGCTTTATAACTTTTACTGTCAACACTGTAATTTATTGACGTACATGAATATAATAATAGCGTGAATATTAGTAACATAAAATTGTATTTTTTCACAACTTTCCCCCCTGTTTTATTTTTTCATTCTATAACATTTAAAAAAATATTTATTGTTTTTTGATTACACAATTATTTCCTTCTTTTTCTCTTTTATAGAATTCATTTTTATATATTGTACCATATTTTATATTTTCTTTAGAATCAATTTCTTTTGTTTTTGTATTTTTAAAATTTAAAGTTGCATAAATCTTTAATCTACTTCCTTTGATGAACTTATTTATCCTGAAATTAAAAAAGGTCCTAAATCTAATAAATTTAAGACCTGATAAATGTTTAAATTATCTAACAAGTGAAGAAAAAATTTTATACCAATTAGAAACAGTTAAAAACGTTGCAATAAATCTTCCAACCTATTTCTTTACAATAAATCCTTCTTCATTAATTTTATAAAGTTCTTCTAAATATCTTTTTACATTCGTTATAATTTTATTATAATCCTCTTCTTCTAATAAACTTAAAATAGAGTTAATATATATTCTATCTTCTATAATATTAGGGCTCATTTTATTGTATAGAATATTATTTTCAATAATGGCAATAATTAAATACTCTGAAAAACTATTAAATTTCTTTTTTAATCTTCTTTTGACATTTAAGTTTTTTGCTCTATTTACCATCCCTGCTTCATTAATATTATAATTTTCTTGAACATAAGGCATTGCAGCAGGATAATACACTAGCTGTTTTTTTAAATCCATCTTAAATCTTTCAGTTAACGTTAATGAACGTAGTGTTTCCAGTTCCACGAAAATTTTATTAATGTCTTTATCTTCCATATGTTCTGTAAGGTCTGAAATTATTTTACCAATTTTTCTTATACTCAACATTCCATTTGCACCTAAATGCCCAGATATAAGGACATTTACTACTTGAAAGGCTTTAGCAGTGTCAGTCATTTACATTCCTCCTATTACTCATCTTAATCTTCAATATTTTTTGTTTTTATCATCTGATAAATATATCTCCATATAAATCCTCTTTAGCTATTATAATTTATCTGTTCTCTTTTCATATTGATATATTACTACGCATTTTTGATAAAGTCAGCACTTTTTTTATATTTTATAAAGTAAGTTCAATATCAGATTTTTTGCATTTAAAACATTTTATTGCTCATTATCTCAATATTGAGTCAACACTATTATAAACTTATAAATAATATCATACAAAACAGTTAAAGCTCTTCCATGTGCAATTTTCTGTACATTTAACATCTAATTTTGTTCCTTGTTGTTTTAAAGATGTAATTCCTGTTCCTGATATATCAATAAAGATAAAAATGCCTTCATTGTTAAGTAAGTCCTCATAAATCCAACTTGATCTATTTTATACTCAACTATAACAATCTGATAACATATTTTTAAAAAAAATATCAAAAGATAATAAAAAACATTGAAAATATTTGAAATTTATGTTATAAAATAGAAACTTACGTGTTTTTATATAGAGTTTAGGAGGAATAATAAAATGACTAAAAAAGATTTTACAAAAATGCTATTTGAAAAAGGAATTTTTGCATCTAAAGCTGAAGCTGAAAGAAAATTCGAAGCAATCTTAGGTAGCATTGAAGAAGTACTACAATCTGGTGAAGAATTAAACTTTATCGGATGGGGAAAATTCGAAGTTGTAGAAAAAGCTGCTAGAATGGGAAGAAACCCAAAAACTGGAGAAGCTATCCAAATCGAAGCTAAAAAAGCTGTTAAATTTAAAGCTGGAAAAACTTTATTAGAAAAAATGAACTAATAGTTTTAAATGCTATTTTTAGGGTCTGTTTACACTTTACTGTGTAAATAGACCTTTTTTAATATATTTCATCTATTTCAGGTAAATAAGGCCTTGA